>NZ_AP018162.1 GCF_004296475.1 endosymbiont of Sipalinus gigas | reverse complement strand
TTTTTTTCAAATTATTTTTAATAAAAAACTATGAAAAGAACATTTCAACCGTCAAATATAAGACGTAAAAGAAAAATTGGATTTAGAATAAGAATGTCAACTAAATCTGGAAGAAAAATATTAAATAATAGAAGAAATAAAAAAAGAAATAATTTAATTGTAGCTTAAATTATATATGAAGAAATTTTCATTAAATAAAAAATTTTTAATAAAAAAAAGTGATTTTTTTAATAAAAAAATATTTAATAATTCAATAAAAATATTAGATATATCAATTTTTTTTATAAAAAATAATTTAAAAATCTCTAGAATAGGTTATATTATAAAAAAAAAAGAAGTTAGTAATTCTTATAATAGAAATAGAATAAAAAGAATAATAAAAGAATTATTTAGATTAAATAAAAATTTATTACCTATAAATTTAGATTTAATTGTAATACCAAATAAATCAATAGATAAAAAAAATAATTTTTTAATTTTTATGAAATTAAAATTTTTATTAAAAAAAATAATAAATCATTATATAAATTAAATTATATGAATTTTTATGAAAAAGATACTATAATAGCAATATCTACTCCAATTGGAAAAAGTGGAATAGGAATAATTAAAATATCTGGCAATAATGTTAATGAAATATCTAAAATTTTTTTTAAAAAAAAAAAATTAAAAGATAGATTAGCTGAATTTTCTAAATTTATTAATCCATTTAATAATAAATATGAAATTATAGATGAAGGTATATTAATATTTTTTAAATCACCTAATTCATATACTGGAGAAGATATATTAGAATTTCAATGTCATGGAAATCCAATAATATTAAATTATATATTAGATTGTATAATAAAAAATAAATATGCTAGATTAGCATATAATGGAGAATTTTCAAAAAGAGCATATTTAAATAATAAAATAGATTTAATACAAGCTGAATCCATATTAAATATTATTGAATCAGAATCAATAGATTTAGTAAAATTATCTTTTAAATCATTAAAAGGAAATTTTTCTAAAAAAGTAAATAATATAATTAATTTATTAAATAATATTAAAATTGATATAGAATCATTAATAGATTTTTCATATGAAAATATAGATGTATCATATAAAAATATAAATAATTTATTTATTTATGTAAAAAAAAAAATAAAAATTTTAATAAATGAATCAAAAAAAAATTTATTTTTAAGTAATAAATTAAATATATCAATAATAGGTAACCCTAATGTAGGTAAATCAACTTTATTTAATAAATTAATTAATAAAAATAAAGCAATAGTTACTTCAATTCCAGGAACAACAAGAGATATATTATGTGATAAATTTAGTTTAAACAATATTGATATTAATATATTTGATTCCGCAGGAATACATAATACTGATAATATAGTAGAAAAAATAGGAATAAAATATACAAAAAAAAATTTAAATAAATCTAATTATTTATTAATAGTAATAAATACAAAAATTGATATTTCAGAAATAAATAGTAATAATATACTAAATATATTAAAAGATAATTTAAATAAATATATTTTTTCTATAATAAAAAAAAATAAAATAGAATTTTTAATAATAAAAAATAAATCTGATATAAATAACGAAAAACCTGGATTATACAAATTTAATAATATAAATATAATTAATATATCTGCAAAAAAAAATATTGGTATAAATATAATAAAAAAATTTTTAATAAATAAATTTAATTTCAATATTAGTAATACTACATTTTTATCTTCTAAAAGATATATAAATTTAATGGAAAATTCATTAGAAATATTAAATGAATTTAAAGATATATATGAATGTAATGATATAGTATTATTTCTTAATAATATATCTTTGTCAATAAAAAAAATAATAGAAATTACTGGTAAAGAATTATCTAATGATGAAATTTTAAATAAAATTTTTTCTAAATTTTGTATAGGAAAATAAAAAATTTATAGAACAGAGGAGGAGAGATTTTAACTCTCAACTACTGATTTTGGAGACCAGTACTTTTCCTTTTAAGTTACTCCTCTACTATAAAAATTTTATTTGATAATTTCCTACTCTCACATAAATTAATACACTACCATCGGCACTATGACATTTCACTTCTGAGTTCGGAATGGAAAAAATAAATAAAATATTATTTTTATTCAGGTGGTTCTATCACGTTATAATTATCAAATAAAAATATTCTTTTTTTATAAGAGTTAAGTCTCACGGGATATTAGTATTAGTCAGCTCAACATTTCACAATGCTTACACACCTAACCTATCAACGTCATAGTATATAACGTCCCTTTAGGTAATAATTAAAATTATTACTGGGAAGATTAATCTTAAGGTAAGCTTCCCGCTTATATGCTTTCAGCAGTTATCTTTTCCATACGTAGCTACCGGGCAATGCCATTGGCATGACAACCCGAACACCATAGGTATGTCCACTCCGGTCCTCTCGTACTAGGAGTAGCTCCTTTCAATCTTCCAACGCCCACGGCAGATAGGGACCGAACTGTCTCACGACGTTCTAAACCCAGCTCGCGTACCACTTTAAATGGCGAACAGCCATACCCTTGGGACCTGCTTCAGCCCCAGGATGTGATGAGCCGACATCGAGGTGCCAAACACCGCCGTCGATGTGAACTCTTGGGCGATATTAGCCTGTTATCCCCGGAGTACCTTTTATCCGTTAAGCGATAGCCTCTACCATATAGGATCTATCGGATCACTAAGACCTGCTTTCGCATCTGCTCGAATTGTAGTTCTCGCAGTTAAGCTAGCTTATGCCTTTGCACTAACCTCACGATATCTGACCGTGATTAGCTAACCTTTGTACTCCTCCGTTACTCTTTAGGAGGAGACCGCCCCAGTCAAACTACCCGCCAGACACTGTCCTCAATCCGGATAACGGATTAAAGTTAGTATATCAAATATTAAAGAGTGGTATTTCATATTACGACTCTATATTAACTAGCGTCAATATTTCTTAGTCTCCCACTTATTCTATACATTAATATCAAATATACAATATCAAGTTATAGTAAAGGTTCACGGGGTCTTTCCGTCTTGCCGCGGGTACACTGCATCTTCACAGCGATTTCAATTTCACTGAGTCTCGGGTGGAGACAGTCTGGCCATCATTACGCCATTCGTGCAGGTCGGAACTTACCCGACAAGGAATTTCGCTACCTTAGGACCGTTATAGTTACGGCCGCCGTTTACCGGGGCTTCTATCAAAAGCTTCTTTAAATATACTTTACAATATAATTAAATAACTTAATTAATTAACCTTCCGGCACCGGGCAGGCGTCACACTGTATACATCCATTTTCATGTTAGCACAGTGCTGTGTTTTTAATAAACAGTTGCAGCCAGCCGTTATCTTAGACTAATTTCAGCTATATAAAATAACTTACATATTAGTATGTCTTCTCCCTAAGTTACGACATCATTTTGCCTAGTTCCTTCACCCGAGTTCTCTCAAGCGCCTTAGTATTCTCTACCTGACTACCTGTGTCGGTTTAAGGTACGATTTATTAAAATTTAAAGTTTAGAAGCTTTTCTTGTAAGCGTGGCATAAATTATTTCGTTATTTTATTAACTCATCATCATATATCAATGTTAAAAAGAAAAAGATTTACTTATTTCTTACATCTAAATATTTAAACTAAGATAACCTTCACTTAGCTAACATAGCCTTCTCAGTCACTCCATCACAAATTTTAATAAGTACAGGAATATTAACCTGTTATCCATCGATTACGTATTTCAACCTCACCTTAGGATCGACTAACCCTATCCCGATTAACGTTGGATAGGAAACCTTAGTCTTTCGGCGAACAAGTTTTTCACTTGTTTTATCGTTACTTATGTCAGCATTCGCACTTCTGATATCTCCAATTCACCTTACGATAAATCTTCACAGACTTACAGAACGCTCCTCTACCCAATTTATTAAAAATAAATTGTCGTAGTTTCGGTGTATGATTTTAGCCCCGTTAAATCTTCCGCGCAAGATGACTCGACTAGTGAGCTATTACGCTTTCTTTAAATGATGGCTGCTTCTAAGCCAACATCCTAGTTGTCTAAGACTTCTAACTTCGTTTTACACTTAATCATAACTTAAGGACCTTAACTTACGATCTGGGTTGTTTCCCTTTCCACTATTGACATTATCGCCCATAGTGTGTTTCCAATAATAAAATTTATAGTATTCGTAGTTTGCATTGAACTGGTAACATAAGTCCCTAGTACAAAACAGAGCTCTACCCCTATAAACTAATTATAAGACGCTACCTAAATAGCTTTCGAGGAGAACCAGCTATCTCCTGGTTTGATTGGCCTTTCACCCCTAACCACAAGTCATCCGCTAATTTTTCAACATTAGTCGGTTCGGTCCTCCAAATATATTTACTTATTCTTCAACCTGCTCATAGTTAGATCACCAGGTTTCGGGTCTATATCCTGAAACTAATGCCCATTTAAGACTCGGTTTCCCTACGGCTCCCTATTTTAAAAGTTAACCTTGCTACAGAATATAAGTCGCTGACCCATTATGCAAAAGGTACGCAGTCACATAAAAAAATATAATGCTCCTACTGCTTGTACGTATACGGTTTCAGGATCTATTTCACTCCCCTAACCGGGGTTCTTTTCACCTTTCCCTCACGGTACTAGTTCACTATCGGTCAAACAGTAGTATTTAGCCTTAGAGGATGGTTCCCCCATATTCAATCAAGATAACATTTCTCGATTTACTTAAAATAAGCCAATATATATAAATTTTAAAACACAGGGCTATCACCTTTTATAGCTAAATTTTCCAAAATTATTATTATAATAAATATATATTGTATAGCTTATTTGGCTTTTCCCTTTTCGCTCGCCACTACTAAGGGAATCTCTTTTTGATTTCTTTTCCTCAGAATACTAAGATGTTTCAGTTCTTCTGGTTTGCTTTATTAAACTATTTTATTTATTTAATAATAAATATAATTTTAATTATATTTAGGTTACCCCATTCGGATATTACCGATTAATAACGTTTCTTATCAACTCATCGATACTTTTCGCAGATTAGCACGTCCTTCATAGCCTCTGTTTGCCAAGGCATCCACCATATACGCTTAATTTCTTAACCCCTTTTTTTTATTTAAATGGAACTAAGCGGAATTGAACCGCTAACCTTCTGATTGCAAAACAGATGCTCTACCTATTGAGCTATAGCCCCTATTGTAGGCTTGAGTGGATTTGAACCACTGACCTCACCCTTATCAGAGGTGTGCTCTACCATACTAAGCTACAAGCCTAAAATTATTCAATTTTTTTTTCTATAAAACACCTAAAATAAAATAAACAAGGAGGTGATCCAACCACAGGTTCCCCTACGGTTACCTTGTTACGACTTCACCCCAGTCATGAAACACAAAGTGGAAAGATCTTTTCAATTTTACTTGATTAAGTTTTCTCGCTTCTTTTGCAATTCACTTCCATGGTGTGACGGGCGGTGTGTACAAGGCCCGAGAACATATTCACCGTAGCATGCTGATCTACGATTACTAGCGATTCCTACTTCATAGAGTCGAGTTGCAGACTCCAATCCGGACTATGATATACTTTTTGAGATTTGCTTGTTCTCGCGAAGTTGCTTCTCTTTGTATATACCATTGTAGCACGTGTGTAGCCCTACTCATAAGGGCCATGATGACTTGACGTCGTCCTCACCTTCCTCCAGTTTTAAATCACTGGCAGTTTTCTTTGAGTTCCCGACTTTACGCTGGCAACAAAGAATAAGGGTTGCGCTCGTTAAAGGACTTAACCCAACATTTCACAACACGAGCTGACGACAGCCATGCAGCACCTGTTTAAAGATTCCTTTTTCAAGGCACTAAAATATCTCTATTTTATTACTTTAAATGTCAAGAGTAGGTAAGGTTTTTCGCGTTGCATCGAATTAAACCACATGCTCCACCGCTTGTGCGGGCCCCCGTCAATTCATTTGAGTTTTAACCTTGCGGTCGTACTTCCCAGGCGGTCAATTTAACGCGTTAGCTACGAAAAATATAAATTTAAAAAATATTTACATTCTTCAAATTGACATCGTTTACAGCATGGACTACCAGGGTATCTAATCCTGTTTGCTACCCAAGCTTTCGTGCCTCAGTGTCAGTTATTACCCAGGGAGTCGCCTTCGCCTCTGGTATTCTTTCAAATATCTACGCATTTCACCGCTACACTTGAAATTCTACTCCCCTCTATAAAACTCTAGTATATTAGTTTCAAATGCAGTTTTTAAGTTAAGCTTAAAAATTTCACATTTGACTTAATAAACCACCTACGCACCCTTTACGCCCAATAATTCCGATTAACGCTTGCACCCTCCGTATTACCGCGGCTGCTGGCACGGAGTTAGCCGGTACTTCTTCTGCAAGTAATGTCAATTAATAATAATTATTAGTTATATTAACTTCTTCCTATGCTGAAAGTGCTTTACAATCAAAAGACCTTCATCGCACACGCGACATAGCTGCATCAGGGTTTCCCCCATTGTGCAATATTCCCCACTGCTGCCTCCCATAGGAGTTTGGACCGTATCTCAGTTCCAATGTGGCTGACCATCCTCTCAGACCAGCTAGAGATCATTGCCTAGGTGTAGCTTTTACCTCACCTACAAGCTAATCTCGTCTGGGCTCATCTAATGACATAAGGTCTTTTAAAAGATCCCCTACTTTAATCTAAAATCTTTTAAGATATAAAGATATTATGCGGTATTAGCTATCGTTTCCAATAGTTGTCCCCCATCATAAGGCAGATTCCCAGATATTACTCACCCGTACGCCGCTTGCCATCAATATAATAATAATAAATTACAATTATATTATGTTAGCCGCTCGACTTGCATGTGTTAAGCTTGCCGCTAGCGTTCAATCTGAGCCATGATCAAACTCTTAATAAATAAATAATAAAATACTATATAAAAATAAAAACATATTATAGTAAACTAAAATATATTTAAATTTTATATAATCATTCTATTATTTAATAGAAAAATAATTAATATATAACAAATATGATTATATAAAAAAAAAACATATAAATCTATATTATTTAACAATAAAATTTTAAAATGAAATAAATATTCATGAAAGTAAGTAATTATAAATTATATACATCTAAAAATAAAATAAATAATAATTATACATTAAGTCATAAACTAATGATTAAATCTGGATTAATAAAAAAAATATCATCTGGATCCTATATATGGTTACCAACAGGTTTAAGAGTTATAAAAAAAATAAATTCTATAATAGAAAAAAAAATGGAAAGTGTAAATTTCAATGAAATATCTATTCCAATTCTTCAAGATAGTGAATTATGGAAATTAAGTGATAGATTAAATATATATGGTAATGAAATTTTTCATATAAAAAATGAAAAGTATATATTAAGTCCTACAAATGAAGAAATAATAACTTATATATTAAGTAAAGAAACAACATCATATAAAGAATTACCAATAAAATTATTTCAGATAAATAATAAATTTCGTAATGAAATAAGATTCAGTAATGGAGTAATAAGAACTAAAGAATTTATAATGAAAGATGCATATTCTTTTCATATAGATATTAATTCTTTAAATGAAACTTATTATAGAATATATAATTTATATAAAAATATATTTAATAAATTTAAATTAAAATTTAATATATATAAAGTTAAATCTAAAAATATGGGAGGAGATATATCACATGAATTTAAAACAAATTTTAATAAAGAAAGTGATATAGAAATAGCTCATATATTTAAAATAGGAGATAAATATTCTAAAATATTTAATTTTAATTTTATAGATAAATTAGGAAATAAAAAATATATTAATATGGGTTCTTATGGAATAGGTATATCCAGATTAATATATACTATAGTAGAACAAAATAATGATAGTAAAGGTATAATATGGCCAAAATCTATATCACCATTTGATATATGTATTATTCCAATAAATTTTTATAAATCAAAAATTGTAAATGAAATATCTAAAAAAATTTTTTATAAAATAAAAAAAATTAATATTTTTGATATCATAATATATGATATAAATAAAAGTATAGGTTATATGTTTTCAGATATAGAATTAATTGGTATACCTTTAATATTAATAATTAATGAAAAAAATACATTAAATAATCTAATAGAAATTAAAATAAGAAAAAATAATGAATCTAAATTAATAAATTTAAAATATATATTTAATTATATTAAATGTTTTTTTAAAAAAAATTAATATTTAATTATTAATTAAAAAATATATTTTACTTTTAATATCTTTATAATTTAAATTTTTATTAAATATTTTTATTAAAAAATATTCACTAAATTTTTCTATTTTTATATATTTTTTATCAATATTAAACTTTTTATATAAAAAATCAAATATATTATTTTTTAAATTATAATATTTGTTATCTAATTTTATTTTTATTAAATTATTTACTATTTTAGTTTTATTTTTACTAATAAATTCATAATAATTATTATTATTACTTATAATATTTAATAAAATTAATATTAATTTATTAACATCAGATTTATATAAATCTAATAAGTTATTTAATATATTTTCATTTGTTAATAAAGAACCATTCTTATATAAATTTAAATCATTATAAGATTTAACTAAATTAATAAATTTATTTATCCTTAAATTATTAATTTCCTTATCTTTAGGAAATTCAATTTTATTAATAATATAATTATATTTTTTTTCTAAAACTTTTATAAAATTAAATTCCTTATTTAGAAATAATATAGATTTTCCAGATCTTCCAGCCCTTCCTGTCCTTCCTATTCTATGAACATAAGTATCTACATTTTCAGGAATTTCATAATTTATTACTAAATCTATATCTTTTATATCTATACCTCTTGAGGCAATATCTGTTGCAACTAATATATTAAATTTTTTATTTGATAATGATTCTATAGTTTTTTCTCTTGATAATTGATTCATATCTCCATTTAAATAACAACTATTATAACCTTTAGATCTTAATAAATCAGAAATATAAATTGTAGAATATTTTTTTTTAGTAAATATTATTAATAAATTAAAATTTATTATTTCTATAAATTTTATTAAAACATCTTCTTTATTATAAGAATTAACTATACAATAATTTTGTTCTATTTTAGGTACTATATCATTTTTAACTATTATTTCTTTTGGGTTTTTAGTAAATTTATTTATTATATTAAATCTTATATATTTAGACATAGTCGCAGAAAATAAAATAGTCTGATAATTTTTATTATCTATGTTAGATACTATTTTTTCTACTTCATTTATAAATCCCATTTTTAATATTTCATCAGATTCATCAAAAACCAATGTATTTATATTAGATAAATTTAATGTTTTTCTATTTATATGATCTAATATTCTTCCTGGAGTGCCAATTATTATATTTGATCCTAAATTTAAACTTTTAAATTGATTATTATAATTTTGTCCTCCGCATAAAATAGATATATTTATATTTTTAATATCACAAGAGAACTTTTTAAATACATTACTTACTTGAATTGCTAATTCTCTAGTGGGTTCTAATACTAATATTTGAGGATATAAATTATTTAAATTTAAGTTATTTAAAATAGGTAAAACAAATGCTAGAGTTTTTCCACTTCCAGTGTTAGCTATACCTATAATATCTTTTTTAGATAATATTTCAGGTATACATAATTTTTGTATAGGAAATGGATTAATATAATTTAAGTTGTTTAATTTTTTTATTAAAAAATCTTTAATACCTAAATCTAAAAAAGAAATATTATTCATAATTTAAAGTATATTAATTAAAATTTAATTTTATATAATCTGGATTATTCATATTTATGATTTTAACATTTATTTTTTGGCCAATAATAAATTTTTTATTTAAATTTGTTAATATATTTTTTTTAATTATACCTTTTTTATTTATATCATCTATATTAACAATTAATCCTATATCTAATATTTTTATTATTGTACCAATATATAAATCTCCAATATTTGGTATATATAATATATTATTTATTTTATTTAAAGTTTCTAAATAAATCTTATTATTTGGAGATAATATTTTAATTACTCCATCATCATTAATATCTATATTAGATCCTGTTTCTTTTATAATATTTTTAATTGTAATTCCACCTTTTCCTATTATATTTTTTATTTTACTTTTACATATATTAATAGTATTTATTACAGGAGCAAATTTAGATAATTTTTTATCATATTTAGATATATTATTATTCATTATATTTAATATTTTAATTAAAGCTTCTCTAGATTTAATTATTATATCTTTTAATATGTTAATATTTAAATCATTTATCTTTGTGTCCATTTGTAAAGACATTATCCCATTATAACTTCCAGATATTTTTATATCTACATCTCCAAAATTATCTTCTTCTCCTGATATATCAGTTAATATTATATATTTATCATCACTATATTTTAATAACCCCATAGCTATACCAGCTACATGATTTTTTATTGGTATGCCTGCATCCATTAATGCTAATGAAGCTCCACATACAGAAGCCATAGAAGATGACCCATTAGATTCTAATATTTCAGAAACTATTCTTATACAATAAGGGAAAATATTAATATCAGGTATCAATGGTAATATTGATCTTTTAGATAAATTTCCATGCCCTATTTCTCTCCTTTTGGGATACCCGATATTACTTATTTCTCCGGTAGAGAATGGTAAAAAATTATAGTGAAATAATAATCTATCATTTGAATTTTTATCCATCATTCCTAATGTAATAGTAACTAGAGATTGAGTTTCTCCTCTAGTGAATAATACTGATCCATGCACTCTTGGTAAAAATTTTCTTATTATATTTATTTCTCTTATATCATCAAATTTTCTATCATCAATTCTAATCATATTATTTAATATTTTATTTCTAAATATATTTTTTTCTATGTCATTAAAATGATATAAAATTTCTGATTCAGAATAATCTGATAGTACATCATCTATTTTGTCTAATAATATTTTTTTTATATTTTCTATTTTTATTTTTCTTAAATTTTTATCCTTAATTAAATAAATAATATTTACATCATCATAAACTATATTTGATATTAACTCATATAAATTATTACTTTCAGTATATTTATTATTAATATTTAATATTATTTTATTTTTTACATTTATAATAAATTCATTTAAACAATCAATTATATTTAATTGATTTTTATATCCAAAAAATATAGCTTCTATTAAAATTTCATCTAATATATCTTTTGAAAAAGATTCTATCATAGTTATTGTTTTATTATTACATGAAATTATAAGATCTAGGCTACTAGATTCCATTTTATTTTTTAGTGGATTTAATATAAAGTTATTGTTTATATATGCAATTCTAGATGTAGATATTGGTCCATAAAAAGGTATATCTAATATACTTAAAGCTACTGAAGTTCCAATTATTGATATAACATCAGGATTAATATCTGGATTTATTGATAAAGATATTATAGTTATTTGTATTTCATTAAAATAATTTTTATCAAATAATGGTCTTATAGATCTATCTATTAATCTAGAAATTAATATTTCATTTTCATTTTGTTTTATTTCTCTTTTTAAGAAATTATTTGGAAATTTACCTAATGAATAACTTCTTTCATAGTAATTTACAGTTAATGGAAGAAAATTTTTAAATGAATATGAATCATTTTCTACAACAGTTATTAAAACTTTAGTATCATTCATACTTGCAATTATAGAAGATGAAGACTGTCTAGCAATAAAACCAGTTTCTAATTTTATATTATACTCACCATATTTAAAATTTTTAGTTATATTATTAAAATTAAACATTTTATTTTAACTATTTTTTAATTCATATATTATATTTTTATATTTATTAATATCGTTATTTTTTATATATTTCAATAATTTTTTTCTTTTACATATTTTTAATATTAATCCTCTTTTACTATGAAAGTCATTTTTATTTTTATTAAAATGATTTTTTAAATAATTTATCTTATTAGTTAAAATATTTATTTGATATATTATTGATCCAACATTTTCCATATTTTAATTTTTAAATATTTATTAATTGTGAAATAGTAATCATTTTATTAAAATTACCTATACTTAAACGTCTTAATGAATAAACATAAGCCATACAACCTAATGAAATACCTATATCATTTACTAATGATCTAATATAAGTTCCTTTAGAACACGTTATTTCTAATTCTAAAAATTCATTTTTAAGAGATATTATATTAATAATATATATTTTAACATATCTACTTTTTATTATACATTTTATATTTGACCTGGCGTAATTATATAATCTAATTCCATTTATTTTAATAGATGAGTAAATAGGTGGTTTCTGTAAAATTTTACCTTTAAATAAATTAATTTTATTTAAAATAAAATTAATATTAAAATTAATTTTATTAGTATATATATTTATTTTAGATTCAGAATCATATGTTTTTGTAAATTTACCAAGTCTGGCTATAACATTATATTTTTTAGGTAAATTTAATATATATTGAAAATATTTAGTACCATTATCAAAAATTATAGGAATCATACCTGTAGCTAATGGATCTAATGTTCCTATATATCCATATTTTTTTTTTTTAATTATTTTTTTTATTTTATTTAATGTATAATTTGACGTCCAACCATACGGTTTATCTAAAAATAATATATTTTCATCATATTTTAGCATTTATTATTTAAATTTTTTATTAAATTATATAATCTAATATTTTTATATATGGATTCATCATATATAAAATTTAATTTAGGTATATTTTTTACCACTAAAGATTTACTTATTATTTTTCTTATAAAATTTTCAGTATTTTTTATTATTTTCATTTTTTTTATTATTTCGTTTCTATTTTTTTCTAAAAAAATTATAAATATATTTGCTACACTAAAATCTAAAGATATATCTACATCTATTATTGATATATCTTTTATTCTAGAATCATTTATTTTTTTAATTAGAATTAAAGAAATTTTATATTTTATTTCTTTAGATAAACGTTTTATATAAAAAATATTTTTTTTATTCATTTTATTTAGTATGAATTTATTTTATCATTTATTTTTATATTATTAAATTTTATATATAATCCACATTTCATTCCCTTTTTTGCTTCCAAAATATTTTCTTTAAATAATTTTATTGATTCTAATTTACCTTCATATATATTTATATTATTTCTTATGATTTTTATATTATTATTAACTTTTATAATTCCATATGTTATCTCACATCCAGATATAATACCAACATTTTTTATATTAAATATATTTTTAACTAAAGCTGATCCTTTTATATTTTCTAATATAATATTATTTTTTCTTTCTGAAATTATACTTTTAACTTTATCTATTAGGTCATATATTATAAAATAATTCTCAAAAAATATATTATTTATTTTTATTAATTTTAAAATATTTAAATTTACTTTTATATTAAATCCTAATATTATTGATTTAGTTATAATAGCCATATTAATATCATTTTTATTTATTTTTCCTATACTATGACTAATAAATTTAATATTTAAATCAATTTTTTTTAAAGAATTAATTATAACATCACATATTCCTTTTACATTAGTTTTTAATATTATGTTTATATCATTAGTTGATGGTTTTATTATACTTATATCTTTTGTTTTACTTTTTTCGGATTTATAAATAAAATTTATTTTATTTTTATTATTATATACATATATTTTTTCTCCAATATTAGATATATTATTTAGTCCTAATATTTCTATAGGCATAGATGGTAATGCATATTCTAAATATCCATCAGTACTATTTATTAATTTTATTTTTCCAATATTATTATTACATATAATATTATCTCCTATCTTAAATATACCTTTTTTTACTATTAAGGATATAATAGGACCTCTATTATCTATAAATGACTCTAAAACTATTCCTTCTGGAGTATTACTTTCTATATTAGAATTTAAATTTATCATTTCAGATTGCAAATATATTGCTTCTAATAAATTATCTATTCCTATTTTATTTTTAGATGATATATTTATAAATTGATATTCTCCTCCTAATTTATCAGAAATTATATTATATTTATATAGATCTCCTATTATTTTATTTGAATTATATAAATTTATATCTTTGTCTATTTTATTTATAACTATAACTGAAGGTATATTAAAATTTTTTATATAATTTATACATTCTATAGTCTGTAATTTTATACCATCATCTGCCGCTATTACTAATATTACTATATCTGTAATTTTAGCACCTATATTTCTCATATATATAAAATCTTCATGACCTGGAGTATCTAGAAATGTCATAAAACCAAATTTAGTCTTTATATAAAAATATTTTATATATTGTGTAATATTACCATATTCATTTAAATTTATATTTTTATTATTTAATAATAATATTTCATTTAATATTGATGTTTTTCCATGATTTACATGTCCTAATATAGTTATTATTGGAGTTCTTTTTTTATATTTTTCAATATTGTTTAATTTAAAATTATTTTTACTCATTTAGTTTCATTAAGTAATTTAAAATTTTAATATATAAAATTTAATTTATATTTACATAATTTAGATAATAATTTTATATTATTTTTATTTTTTAAAAAAAATATATTGTTATCTTTTTTAATAAAAATATCTAATTTATATTTATTAATATTTATTTTTAATATTTTTATAGGAAATATAATATTAAAAATAAGTTTTTTTATATCATTATTCCAAATTATTATGTCTATTTTTTCTCCTGATAATTCATTTGAAATATATCTATTTATTTTTTTATTTAAAATATTATTAAATATTATATCTAATTTATTTTTTAACTTTATTATTATTTTAGATATATATCCAGGATTTCTAATTATTGAAATTATTTTAATATAATTTTTATTTTCACTATTAATATTTTTATAAAATAATTCATATATAATTTTATTTGATGTTCTACTTATAAATAATTCTATATCATATTTATTAATAATAACATTAAATAATATTCCAGTTATTTTATCGCCTAATTTAAATGAATCATTATTTAACATATTATTTTTATTTAATATAGCATCTATATTATCTTCGATATATATTAAAATATAATTTTTACTTATTTTTTTTACTATACCTAATATTAATTTTCCTATAAGTTTATTAAATTTATTAAATAAAATATTATTTGATATTTTTTTTACACTTTCTATTAAATTTTTTTTTGTAAGTTCTATTAAAATTCTATTAAATTTTATATTTATTTCTTCTTTTAAAATATTTTTATTAATTAAATTATTATATATATTATTACAATTTGATTCTGTTAAATTTTTATATATTTTTTTATAAAATTTAATATCTCCACTATTTTTATCTATATATACTTCTATATTATTTATATTTTTTAATGTTTTATTAATTGCTAATAATAAAGAATCTTTTAAAATTTCAAATACTTTATCTTTAGATATTAAATTTTTATTAGATATAGATTCAACAATAACTAAAATTTTTTTATTCATAATTACTGAAATTAATATTTTTATAAAAATTTTAAATTTTTAATAAATTTATAAAAATAAGACAAAAAAAATATATTATTTTAATATAAAATTAATACTTATTGAACTATAAAAGATTGCGGAAGTTGGATTCGAACCAACGACCTTCGGGTTATGAGCCCGACGAGCTACCACTGCTCTATTCCGCGTATTTGAATAAATTAATTGTAATTATATTATTATATTATAAAATATCAAAAAAATAAATATTTCATATACTATTAAATTTTACCGAGAAAGGGATTCGAACCCTTAAACTTTTAAGTACTACTATCTTAAAGTAGCGTGTTTTCCAATTTCACCATCTCGGTTTAAATATTATTTTTTTTTATTAAAATTAATACTATAGAAAATAATATTATAGATACAATATATATAATTCTATTTAAAATAATATCATCTTTATACATTATTATGTCATATTTTTTAAGATTTAAATTTTTATTATATAAAATATTTTCTATAATAAATAAAATTATTAATAATAATGAAAAAATATAAAACATAAAATAAAATAAATTCATAACTTTTTATTATTAACAGTAATCTATTGGTTTTCTATTTATTAAATTGTTTATTTGATTAGAATTTAAGGTTTCATTTTTTATTAAAGCATCTTTCATAGAATGTAAAATATCTATATTTTTTATTAAAATATCTTTAGCTCTTTGATAATTTATATTTATTATATTAATAATTTCTTGATCTATTACTTTTAATATATCTTCAGATAAAGTTTTAGATCTAAATATAAATTTATTATTCATATATGATTCATTTTCATCATCAAATGAATACATTAAAGGACCTAATATTTTTGAATATCCTAATTGAATTACCATTTTTCTTGCTATTGAAGTTGCTACTTTAATATCATTTAATGATCCTGTTGATATTTTATTATATCCATATATTATTTCTTCAGCTAATCTACCTCCATATAATGCAGATATTTTACTTTCTAATCTTATTCTATTAGTATTTAAATACTCTTCATTAGGTAAAAATAATGTTACTCCTAAAGATCTACCTCTAGGTATTATAGTTACTTTATTTATAGGATCATGATCTGGAATTAATTTTCCAACAATAACATGCCCTGATTCATGATATGCTATATATTCTTTTTGTTTATTAGTAAGAATCATAGATTTTCTTTCAGAGCCTAATATTATTTTATCTCTAGAAAATTCAAAATCTGACATATATATTTTTTCTTTATCATTTTTAGCCGCATGTAATATTGCTTCATTAACTAAATTAGATAAATCTGCTCCAGAAAATCCTGATGTACTTTTTGATATTAATGATAAATCTACATCTTCATTTAAATTAATTTTTTTAACATGTATTTTTAATATTTCTTCTCTACCTTTTATATCAGGTAAATCAAATATAACTTTTCTATCAAATCTTCCTGGTCTTAATAATGCATTATCTAATACGTCTGGTCTATTAGTAGCTGCTATAACAATAACTGATTCATTATTATCAAACCCATCCATTTCAACTAACATTTGATTTAATGTTTGTTCTCTTTCGTCATGACCTCCTCCAAAACCAGTACCTCTTTGTCTACCAACAGCATCTATTTCATCTATAAATATTATAGATGGAGATTTTTTTTTTGCTTGATCAAACATATCTCTTACTCTTGATGCACCAACTCCAACAAACATTTCTACAAAATCAGATCCTGATATAGTAAAAAATGGCACATCTGATTCTCCTGCTATAGCTTTAGCTAATAATGTTTTTCCGGTACCAGGAGGCCCTATCATTAAAATACCTTTAGGTATTCTTCCTCCTAATTTTTTAAATTTATTTGGATTTTTTAAAAAATCTACTATTTCTTTAACTTCTTCTTTAGCTTCATCACATCCTGCTACATCTTCAAATTTTATTTTTATTCTATTTTCTGAAATTATTTTTGCTTTATTTTTACCAAAATATATTGATCCTTTACCTCCAATTTGTATTTGTCTAATAAAGAATATCCATACTAATAAAATTAAAATTATTGGAGACCAAGATATTAATATTGAGGTAATAATATTATCTTCATTACATTTTCCTATTATTTTTATATTTTTATTTAATAAAATACTTAATAATTTATAATCTAATATAGGCATATATGTAATATAACTATCTCTATTTTTTTTTATAACATAAATTTCTTTTCCATTTATACAAACTTCTTTTATTTTTTCTTTATTTAAATCATTAATAAAAGTAGAATAATCAATTTTATTTTTACATTCATTTATATTAAAATTATTAAATATAAATATTAAAGATAAAGTAATAATTAACCAAATGATAAAGTTTTTAATCATATTTTTATATAAATAATTTATTTATTAAATATTTTAAAATTTTTAGCTACAATATAAAATTCACTAGATTTTTTTTTTGATGAAACAGGTTTTAATATTTTAATATAATTAAATAAATTTTTAATTTCTTTAATTATTAGTTCTGTATAGTAACCATAAAATAATTTTATAACCATACATCCATTAAATATTAATTTATCTATACATAAATTAATACATACTTTATATAAATCATATATATTTTTTGAATCTATAATTTTATTACCACTTATATTAGGAGACATATCAGATAATATTAAATTTATATATTTAACTTTAATAAAATTTATAAAATCATTATATGAATTTTTTTTTAATATATTACATTTAAAAAAAAAACATTTTTTATATAATCCATATCTAATATATCACATGAAAATATTATTGAATTACTTGTATAATCTGATGCAAATTTAGACCAACCTCCAGGAGAAGATCCTAAATCTACTATTTTAATATTGTCATAAAATATTTTTTCTCTATTATTTATTTCTTTTATTTTAAACCAAGATCTTGATTTTAATTTTAATAATTTAGCTTTTCTATAAAAAAAATCACTAAAATTTTTGTTATTTTTCATTTTAATTTATTGATAATATTTTATATCTTAATATTCCAATTGGGGCTTTTATTTCTACTATATCATTTATTTTTTTATTTAAAATGCTTTTAGCTACTGGAGAGTTTATAGATATCTTATTATTATCTATATTGGATTCAAATTCACTAACTATATGATAAATATTTATTTTATTATTATCTATATTCAATATTTTAACTTTAGAATAAATTGTTATTAAATTTAAATTTCTATTTTTTAAATTAATTATTTTTAATTTAGATAATTTTTCTTCTATATCAATTATTTTATTTTCATATATTTTTTGTTGTTCTTTGGCTGATTTGTATTCATAATTTTCTTTAATATCTCCATATGACCTTGCTTCTCTTATAGAATTTATTATTTCAGGAATTTTTATATTTTTTATGTAGTCTAATTTTTTTTTTAATTTTCTAATTCCTTCTTTGCTTATTAATATAGAATCCATACTTAAACCTTTTTTAAAAAATTATATATATCAATTAATAATTTATTTATACTAATATTTTTTTTTGCAGAAATTAAATAATAATTTGATTTCCAATTTAATTTACTAATTATATAATTAGAATATAGTAATACATCATTATAACTTAATAAATCTATTTTATTAAAGACAATCCATTTTTCTTTTAAAATTAAATTTTTATTATATAAATATATTTTATTAAAAATATTATATATATTATTAATAGAAAAATTACATTTATAATATGATATATCTATAATATATATTAATAATGAACATTTATTTAAATGATTTAAAAAATTGATATTAAAATTACTAGAATTTATTAATCCAGGAGTATCTATTATAGAAAATTTATTATTAACTATAAATTTTCTAGGATATTTAGTATTTAAATCTATTTTATCTTTATTTATAATAGAATATATTAAAGATGTTTTACCAGAATAAGATAATCCTATAATTCCAACATCAGAATTTAATTCTAATTTTAATATTAAAGTTCTATTTTCTCCAATTTTACCTAATGTACAAAATTTTGGCGATCTATTTATTGATGATTTAAATTTACTATTACCTAATCCAAAATCTCCTCCTTTTGCAACTATTAATAACTCATTATTATTTTTTATATTATAAATAATTTCTTCAGTATCATAATTTATCACTTTAATATTAATTGGAACATTTATTATTGTACTTTTACCATTTTTTCCTGTTTTATTTTCTTTACTTCCCTTTTTACCATCTTCTGCATATATTATATTTTTAAAATTACAATCATTAAAATTATTTATGTTTTTATTAGATAATAAAAATACATCTCCTCCTTTTCCTCCATTTCCTCCATCCGGTCCTCCTTTATTTATAAATTTTATTTTTCTAAAACTTACACATCCATCTCCTCCATTTCCGGCTTTAACTTTAATAATTTTTTTATATAAAAAATTCATAATTTAAATTGGTATTACATATATAACTTTTTTATTATTTATTTTATTTTTTTTAAATTTTATTATTCCTCTTATTAATGAAAATAAAGTATAATCCTTTCCACATCCAACATTAACACCAGGATGAAATTTACTTCCTCTTTGTCTAATTAATATATTACCAGGATATACAATTTCTCCTCCAAAATGTTTTAATCCTAATCTTTTACCAGGAGAATCTCTTCCATTTCTTGTAGATCCAGCAGCTTTTTTATGAGCCATATTATACCTCAATAATATTTTTTATTTTTATATTAGTAAACCATTGTCTATGATTATTTATTTTTAAATAATTTTTTCTTCTTTTAAATTTTAGAATTTTTATTTTTTTTGTTCTTATATGATTAATAATTTTAACAATTATTTTTATATTCTTTATGAAAGGATTACCTATAAATAATTTATTATTATAATTTAATAATATTAAATTATTAATTTCAATTTCACTATTTATATTTAAATTAATTTTATCTACTTTTAATATTTGATTATCTTTAGATATATATTGTTTATTATTAAATTGAAAAATTACATACATTTATTTTACCTTTTTATTAAATAATATTATATTATATAATGTTATAATTATAATTTTAATATATTTTATATAAAATAAAAAAGAATATGGCAGTACAACAAAATAGAAAAACTAGATCAAAAAGAAACATGAGAAGATCTCATGATAAAATAATAATTCCTAAATTATCAATTGATTTTTATTCTGGAGAATTACATATTAGACATTTTGTTAGTAAAAATGGATTTTATAAAGGTAAAAAAATATTTTAATTTAAATATGAATGATTTTTTATATATAGATAAAAAATTTAATGAAATAATATCAATATATAAAAAAAAAAGAATCCCATTATTAATAGATTTAAATAATTTTATATATAAAAATATCTTATTAAATAAGATATTTAAATGGATATTATGTATAAATAAAATTAATTATAATACATGTGGTAAATGTAATGAATGTATACAATCAAATATAAATTTAAATATTAACTTTATTAATATAAATAATTTTATTATAGATAAAACTATAAATATAGAAGTAGTTAAAATTTTTATTAAAAAAATATATAGATACAATAATTCTAAAAATAATACAATATTTTATATACCTAATTTAAATTTATTAAATGATATTTCTATTAATCTAATATTAAATATATTAGAAAATTATAATAATAATATTTTTATAATAATATGTTGTAAAAATATAAATAATATTCCAAATACTATAATAAGCAGATGTTTTTATATAAAAACATATATTAAAAATAAATTATTAATTAGATTTATAAAAAATGAATTCAAAAATATAGATATAAAAATAATTAATATTGCTATTAATATATATGAAAAATCTTATATTAATATAATTAATTTTTTAATAAATAATTATAATAAAAGAACTTTTTTTTTTAATTTTTTTTATGTTTCTTTAATAAATAATAATTTTAGTAATTTATTAATTAATATAAATAAAAATAATATAAAAATATATGATATATTATATTGGTTAATTTATTTATTTAAAGATTTACTAATTATAAAAACTAAAATTGAATATATAAAAAATATAGATCAAATTATATTAATAAATAAATTAGAAAAAATTTTATCTGTAGATAATATATTTAAAATAATAGATAATATAACTTATCATATAAATAACATAAAAAAAAATAAATATATAAATAAGTCTATAATAAAATATAATATAATTATATTTTTAGAAAAAATTTTATTAAATAAATGAAAAATATAAATTTAATAGATTCTCATTGTCATATAAATGATATATTAACAAATTATAGTATATATAATAATATAGATGATTTTATAAATGATTCATTAAAAAATAATGTAAATATTTTATTAAATGTTAGTATAACAATATCTGATTTTAAAGAATCTTATTTAAAATTTAAAAAAATAAAGAATATATTATATTCATGTGGTATACATCCTTTGCATATAAATAATACAAATTTAAATAAAGATATTAAAGAGCTATCAGAAATATCTTTAAATAAAGATGTTATAGCTATAGGAGAAACAGGATTAGATTTTTTAAAAGAATATAATAAAGTAAAAAAAAATATACAAATAAATTCTTTTACAAAACATATAGAAATTAGTAAAAATGTAAATAAACCTATTATAATACATACAAGAAATTCAAGTGAATATATTATAGATATAATAAAAAATGAAAAAATAAATGGGGTAATACATTCATTTAATGATGAATTATATATTCTAAAAAAATTTTTAGATGAAAATTTATATATATCTTTATCTGGTATATTAACTTTTAAAAATTCTAATTTAAAAAATATAATAAAATATATACCAATTAATAAATTATTAATAGAAACAGATTCTCCTTATTTATCCCCTCATCCATATAGAGGAAAATGTAATATACCATCAAATATTAATGAAATAATTAATTATATTAGTAAATGTTTAAATTTAGATGTAATATATTTATCTGAAAATATATATAATAATTTTATAAATTTTTTAAATTATAAATAATAAAAATTAAATATAAATTATTAAATAATATTTAAATTCTAGAATAAATTATTCCTCCTCCTATACAATTATTTCCTATATAAAATACAACTGATTGTCCTGGTACAACTACACCATTAGGTTTATCAAAAATTACATATACAAAATTATTAAATATTTTTACTAAAGAATTTATATCATTATTATGATTATATCTTATTTTTACTAATGCTTTAAATCTATTAATATTATTAGGGATTTTATTTATCCAATTTATATTATTAGCTATTAATCCATAAGATATTAAATTTTTATGATTTTTATTTTGTGATACTACCAATATATTTTTTTTTATATTTTTATCTATTATATACCATGGACTTTCTTTGTATCCTTTTATACCTCCTATATTCAAACCTTTTCTCTGGCCTATAGTATAAAACGATATACCATTATGATATCCTATAAATTTATTATCTTCAGATAATATAATACCTTTTGATTTACTTATAAATTTACTTAAAAAGTTATTAAAACACTTATTTCCTATAAAACATATACCAGTTGAGCTTTTTTTATTATAATTACTTATTTTTATTTTTTCTGCTATTTTTCTAACTTCATTTTTTTTAAAATTTCCTAATGGAAAAATATATTTATTTATTTCATTAGAATTTAATTTATATAAAAAATAACTTTGATCTTTATTTTTATCTAATCCTCTTAATAAGAAATTTTTATTTTTTTTTTTACAAAATATATTTCTTGCATAATGACCAGTAGATATATAATCACATTTTATATTTTTATTAATAAAATCTTTTAATATATTAAATTTTATTATTTTATTACATAAAATGTCAGGATTTGGAGTATTTCCTTTTAAATATACATTTAAAAAATATTTGAATACATTATTAAAATAATCTTTTGAAAAGTTAATAGTATGTAATTTTATATCTAATATATCTGTAACTAATTTAGTATCTAAAAAATCTTTTAATGAATTACAACTATTTTCATTATTATCTATTTCCCAATTATTCATAAAAATTCCTTCTACACAATATCCGATTTTTTTTAATATATATGCAGATACTGATGAATCTACCCCACCTGACATTGCTACTATTACTTTTTTTTTAATCATAACTTGTATATTTATTAATAAAAATTATATATAATTAAAATAATATTATATTATGAATATTAAAATGTCGATATAGTTTAATGATTAAAACAATACATTCGTAATGTACAGTTATAGGTTTAATTCCTATTATCGACTAAAGTGAGATGTCTGAGCGGCTTAAAGAACATATTTGTAAAAATATGTGTATAAAAATATATTTTTATACTCGAGGGTTCAAATCCCTCTCTCACTAATAAAATATATAAAAATATGAATTTAATCAAAAATTTAGTATTAGTAAGTAATATAACTTTAATTTCAAAAGTTATTGGATTTATTAAAGATATAGTTATAGCAAAAATATTTGGAGCTGGTTTAAATACAGATTCATTTTTTATATCATTTAGATTAATAAATTTATTTAAAAGAATATTAGCTGATGGTATATTTTTTCAAGTTTTAATACCAATATTAGTAGATTACAAAAATAATAATAGTATTAAAGATACAAAAATATTTATAAAAAAGATTTCTGGATTTTTAATAATATTATTATTTATAATAATGTCTTTATGTTTATTATTTTCATCTAATATGATTAAAATTATAGCTCCTGGAGTAAGTAATAATTATAATGAATTTTTATTAACTGTAAATTTATTTAAAATATTATTACCTTATATATTTATAATTTCATTTATATCTTTTTCCGGATCTGTATTAAATATATTTAATAATTTTACTGTTTCATCTATATCACCATCTATATCTAATTTAGTTACTGGGATCTTTTTAATATTAATAATTAATTTGTATAATAGTACAAATATAATATTATTACCAATATCTATAATAGTAGGTAATATATTACAACTAATTATTCATTTGTTTTCTTTAAAATTTTTATTTAATATAAATTTAATACCAAATTTCAGTATAGATAAAAATATATTTAATATTATATATAAAATTATACCTATAACTATTAATGTTTTAGTTAGTCAAATATCTAATATATTAAATACTATATTAGTATCGTTTTTAAATCCTGGATCAATATCTTGGCTATACTATTCAGATAAGATAATAGAATTTTCATCTGGTGTTTTAGGAGTTTCTTTAAGCACAATAATATTTCCTATATTGTCAAATAATATAAATAATATAGATAAATATTCTGATATATTAAATTGGGGTATAAGATTAAGTTTATTATTATCTATACCAGCATCTATTATAATAATAATATTATCTGAAGAAATAATAGTATCATTATTCCAATATGGAAAATTTTCTAAATTTGACACTTTAATGACAAAAGAATCATTAATATATTATTCATTGGGATTAACATCAATAGTTATATTAAAATTATTAAATGTTGCATTTAGTTCATATCAAGATAATAAAACTGTATTAAAATCTTCTGTATTAACTTTATTTTTAACACAATTTATAAACTTTTTATTAATATTTAAATTTAAACATATAGGATTATCTTTATCTATAACATTAACATCATTAATTAATTCTATAATATTATATTATATGTTAATAAAAAATAAATTATTTAAAGATAAAATTGATTGGTTAAATATTTTATACAAAATATTTATATCATCATTAGTAATGATAATATCTTTAAAAATAGGTAAAAAATATATAAAAATTTTTGATTATAACAATTTATTTATTAGATTAATAAAATTAGTATCTTTAATATTAATAGGTAAATTATCTTATTTAGTATCATTCTTTTTATTAAAAAAATTTTAAATTTTATTTAATGTTTTTATACCTAATAAATTTAATGATATTTTTATTATTTTAGAAGTCAATATTATTAAATTTAATTTACTATTAATAGTATTTGTTTCTAAAATTTTACATTTTTCATAAAAAATAGAAAATTTTGTTGATATCATATAAATATAATCACATAATATATTTGGTAATCCATTATTACCAGAAAGTATTATTTTTTCCTCAAAATTTATTATATTAATAGCAAGATCTCTTTCATATTTATTATATATTTTAAATTCTACTTTTAAATCTGATATATTTTTTTTATTTTTAATTTTATATTTATTTATTAACGAACATATTCTAATATATGTATATTGTATATAAAAAAATGTATTTTTATTAATAGATATTATATTATCTATTTTAAATATATAATTATTAAATCTATTTTTAGATAATTCAAAATATTTTATTGATCCTATACTTAAATTATTTACTATATTATTTATTTTTCTTTTACATTTTATCTTATATTTAAGATCTTTTTTTATTTTATATTTTACTTCTTTTATTATATCTATTAATTTTAATAAATCACCATCTCTTGTTTTAAATGGTTTATTATCTTTATTTAATATCATACCAAATATATGATGCTCTATATATGAATTTTTTGGTATATATCCAGCAATTTTTGATATTTCATATGAAAATTTTATATGATCTGATTGTCTACTATCTACATAATAAATAATTTTATTAGCTTTTAATATATTTAATCTATATTTTATAGATGCAATTTCGGTTGATGAATATAAATATGTTCCGTCTTTTTTTTGTAAAATTATCCCCATAATTTTATTTTCTTTATTTTTAAATTTTTTTAAAAATATTATTTTAGAACCATTATATTCTTTTAAAATATTTTTATTAGTCAAATCATCTATTATTTCTGGTATAAATTTTTGATAATAACTTTCTCCTATTATATTGTTTAATTTTAATGATATATTCATAATTTTATATATTCTTAAAATATTCATTATTGATATTTTTATTATTTTATTCCATATATTTGTTATATAAGTATTTTTATCTTGTAATTTTTTAAAAATAATATTAGAATTTTTATTAAAATTTTTATCATTTAAATATTTAATTCTAGATTTAATATATAATTTTTCTATATCATATATTGATATATCTGAATATTCATTAAAACCATTTATCATAAACTCATATATTATCATACCAAAATTTATCCCCCAATCTCCTATATGACTTACTTTTATTACTTTATTACCAATAAATTTTAATATATTAGATATAGAATCGCCTATAAAAGTTGATCTTATATGACCTATATGAAGTTCTTTTGCCATATTTGGTGATGAATAATCTATAACTATAGTATTTGTATTAATTTTTTTATTTATATTAAATTTATTACATAACATATTTAATATATTATTTTCTATATATTCATTGCTTAAATATATATTTATAAAATTATTTATTAGTATTACTTTTTCAATAAATTTATTTTTTTTAATTTTTTCTATTATTTTATTTAATAAAATATCTTTATTACTTATATTTTTTAATATATTAAATATCCCATCTATTTTATAATCACCAAATAATTTACTTTCTCTTAATATTATTTTTTTTTTTATGATATTTATTTTATATAAATTAAATATATTATATATATCATTTATAATTGATTCTTTTATATTTATCATAATTTTGTTTTTCATATCCATAATCTTTTAGTTTTGGGTTGTATGATGAAAGTTTAGCTAAAAAATCACATCTTTCATTTTCTTTTACACCTGAATGACTTTTTATCCAATTCCAATTTATAATTTTAAATTTACATATATTAAAATATAATAATTTCCATAAATCTAAATTTTTAATTTCTTTTTTATTATATAATTTCCAATTATTATTTTTCCAATTATAAATCCATTTAGTTATTCCTAATTTTAAATACATACTATCTGTATTTATTTTTAAAATATATTTTTTGTTAATATTTTTTAATAAAATTAAAGCCCCCATTAATTCCATTCTATTATTAGTTGTTAAATAATATCCATTACTTATTTCTTTTGTATAATTATTATATTTAATTAAAATACCATATCCTCCAGGTCCTGGGTTTTTAATACATGATCCATCAATGAATGTATCTATCATTTTCATATTAAATATTTTAAAATATAAATGTTATGAAAAAAAGACAAATAGCGTTGGATACAGAAACAACAGGAATAAATAAATTTGGAGCTCATTATTTAGGTCATAAAATAATAGAAATAGCAGCTGTAGAAATATTAGATAGAAAAATAACAGGTAAAAAATTTCATACATATCTTAATCCTAGAAGATTAATAGATAAAGAAGCATATAAAATACATAATATAAAAGAAGATTTTTTAAAAGATAAACCTTTATTTAAAGATAAAATAGTTGAATTTATAAAATTTATAAAAGGCTCAGATTTAATAATACATAATGCAAGATTTGATGTAGGTTTTATAAATAATGAAATAAATATGCTTAATTTAAAAAAAGAAATAAAAATAGATAAAATATGTACTATAATAGATAGTTTAAATATAGCAAGAAAGGTATTTCCTTGTAAAAAAAATAATTTAAATGATTTATGTTTTAGATTATCTGTAAATAATAAAGATAGAAAATTTCATAGTGCATTATTAGATGCAAATATTTTAGCTGAAGTTTTTTTAAAATTAACTAGTAACCAAATAAAAATAGATTTTGATATTAATAATAAAAATAATATAGAATATAATATATTAAATAAAAAAAATATTAAAATAATTTATGCAAATAAAAAAGAAATATTAAGTAATAATATTTTTTTTAATTTTATAAAAAAAAAATATATTAATAATTAAACTTAATATATAATATTATCTATTGGTGCGGTAGTTCAGATGGTTAGAACATCGGTCTGTCACGCCGAGGGTCACGGGTTCAAATCCCGTCCGCACCGTTATTTAATTTAAAAAAAAATATAATATTACAATACATTTCCTTAAATTAATTTATAAATTTAATTAAACATTTTTAAAAAAATTATATATTTTAACTAATAAAATAATTATATTATTAAATTAATTATTAAAATAAAAATATGATAAATAATAAATTAAATAATAAATTATTAATTCCAATATTACCTTTAAGAGATATTATTGTATATCCTTTTATAATATTACCTTTATTTATAGGAAGAGATAAATCAATAAAATGTTTAGAAGAGGTAATGAGAAAAGATAAAAAAATAATTTTAGTTACTCAAAAAGAATCAAATAAAGATTTTCCAAATATAGACGATTTATTTAATGTAGGTACATTATCTATAGTTTTACAATTTGTTAGATTACATAATGGCACAATAAAAATTTTAATAGAAGGATTAAATAGAATTAAAATAAAAAATATATATGATAATGGTAATTTTTTTATATCAGAATTAGAATATATAAAAGAAATATGTAACTTAACTAATAATGAAAAAGAAGCATATTGTAAAATTTTAATAAATAAATTTGAAGATTATATAAAATTAGATAAAAAAATATCTATAGATATATTAAATTCTATATACAATATAGAATTTAATAATATATCAAAACTCGTAGATATTATATCATCTAATCTTCCAATAAAAATAAATGATAAACAATATATATTAGAAGAATCAAATATATTAAATAGAATAAATTTTCTAATAAAAATAATAGAAAAAGAATTAGATATTCTTATTATAGAAAAAAAAATAAGGAATAGAATAAAAAAACAAATGGAAAAAAGTCAAAAGGAATATTATTTAAATGAACAAATAAAAGCGATACAGAAAGAATTAGGGAATAAAGATAATATAGACGAATATGAAATTTTTGAAAAAAAAATAAATGATTTAAAATCTTCTAAGGAAATAAAATTAAAAATAAAAAATGAATTAAATAAATTAAAAAATATGCCAATGATGTCTGCTGAATCTACAGTAGTTAGAAACTATATAGATTGGTTATTAATAATACCTTGGAAAAAAAAAACAAAATTAAAATCTGATATAAATTATGCTAAAACAATTTTAGATAATGATCATTATGGATTAAAAAAAGTAAAAGAGAGAATATTAGAATATTTATCTGTGCAAATAAGATCTAAGAATAATAAAATTAAAGGGCCTATATTATGCTTTGTAGGCCCTCCTGGGGTTGGTAAAACTTCATTAGGTAAATCAATAGCTAAAGCTACTGGAAGAAAATATATAAAAATATCTCTTGGTGGATTAAAAGATGAATCTGAAATAAGAGGTCATAGAAGAACATATATAGGCTCAATGCCAGGAAAAATAATACAAAGAATTTCTAAAGTTGGGGTTAAAAATCCGTTATTTCTATTAGATGAAATAGATAAAATGTCTTCTGATTTAAGAGGGGATCCTTCTTCAGCATTATTAGAAGTATTAGATCCTGATCAAAATTACTCATTTAATGATCATTATATAGAATTAGATTATGATTTATCTGAAGTTATGTTTATTACTACATCTAATTCAATATCAAATATACCTATCCCATTACTTGATAGAATGGAGATAATAAATATATCAAGTTATACAGAAGATGAAAAATTAAATATAGCAAAAAATTACTTATTTACAAAACAAATAAATCAAAATTTTTTAAAAAAAAGTGAAATAAAAATAAATAATGATTCTATTATTAATATAATAAGATATTATACACAAGAATCAGGTGTAAGAAATTTAGAAAAACAAATTTCTAAAATTTGTAGAAAAGTGGTAACTTTAATTGAAAATGATAATAATATAAAATCAATAGAAATTAATATTGATAATATAAATAAATTTCTTGGTCCAAAAAAATTTGATTATGAAAAATATTATAATAAAGAAAATCAAATAGGCATAGTTAATGGATTAGCATGGACTGAATCAGGAGGAGATATAATGCCAGTTGAAATTTTAATAAATAAAGGAAAAGGTAGACTAATATATACTGGGTCATTAGGAGATATTATAAAAGAATCTATTAAAACTTCATTAACTTTTATAAAGCATATTTCTGATATATTAGATATAAAAAATAATTATGAAGATATAGATATACATGTACATATGCCTGAAACATCAATTCATAAAGATGGACCAAGTGCTGGTATAACAATATGTATTGCATTAATTTCTTCATTATTAAATATCCCGGTAAAATCTAATATAGCAATGACTGGAGAAATAACATTATATGGAAATATTTTACCAATAGGAGGTTTAAAAGAAAAAATATTAGCAGCTAAAAGAAATGGTATAAATAATATAATTATACCTAAAAATAATAATTATGATTTAGAAGAATTAGAAAAAGATATATTATATAATTTAAATATACATTTAGTTAATAATATAAATGAAGTTATATTATTATCATTTATAAATAATCCTTTAAAAAATTTTAGTTAATAAAATGATTAATATTAAAAATTTTAGTAATTTTGTATTAAAATCATTATTATATTTTATATGTATATCTTTAATATGTAGTTGTATGTTGAATTACTTAATGATTAAACAAAAAGATTTTATAATAAAGATAAATAATGAAAAAATAAGTGCAGATCAAACTAAATTTGAATTTGATAATGAGATAAGAAAGCAAAGTTATGAATACGGTTTTAATATTTCTGATGTTATATTTGATAATTTAAATAATACAAAAAAAAATATAATATTTAAAATAATTAAAGAAACATTATTATCAAAATATTATTTATCAATAATAAATAATAAAAACAATTTAAATAAAAATGAAATAGACAAATTAAAAATTATATTATATAAATTATATAATAGAATTCCTTTACAAACTGATATAGATAATAATGAAATAAAAAATATACCAAAACATTACAATAATATATCAATAAATAAAATTTCATTTTCTGAAATTAATAAACATTTTAAAGATATAGAATTTTATTTACCAAATGAAGATATAAATTTATTACCAATATTAAGCCAAGATAGAGAAATTAGATTAGCTAATATAAATGTAAAAAAAATATTGAATAATAAAAATATATCTGAAGATGAAATATTAAAATATTATAATGAAAACAAACCTTATAGTTTAGATTTATTTAAGATTAAATATATATTTATTAATAAAAAAAATATATTTGATAATATAAATATAAATGAAAATTTTTATATTTGGTTTAATAAAATAAAAAAAAAATATAGCAATTTAGAAAAAAATAAAAAATATGTAATATTAAATTTTAATAGTATAAATGATTGTAAATTAGCATCAAATTTATTAAAAAAAAATAAAAATATATTAATATCAGAAGATAATATATCAAAAGAATTGAAATTTAATAAAATTGAGTTTACTAAATGGATAGATTCAGATAATAATTTCTTTAAAAATTTTAATTTGAATAATATAGGAGAAATTTCTAATATATTTAAACATAAAAATTATTACGTATTATTACAATTAATTGATATATGTAATAAAAAAATAATATCTTTTAATGATTTTAGTGAAAAAAATAAAAATATAATATTAAATGATTATAAATTAATTGAAGTTAATAAACTATTTAATTATATATATAATAAAATTTATGATAATAAATATAATGAAGATTTAATAAAATATATTTTAAATAAATATAATTTTTTAAAAATAGAAGAAAGTTTATGGTTTAATAAAAAGAATATACCTAGAACAATAAATTCAGAAATAATAAATAGATTTTCATTTTTTGATTTTTGTAAAAAATTATTAAAAAATAAAAAAAATAATATATTTTTATTAAATTCAAATTCTTTAATATTAATAGATGAAATATTAAATATACCTCCTAAAATAATGGGTATTAATGAATCAAGAAAAGATATATATAATAATATTATGTTTAATAATATAAATAAATTAGAAAATGAAATATTAAATTTATGTAATAAAGGAGATGAAAATAAAGCAAAAGAAAAATATAATTTTTGTTTTAGTAAACCAGAAACAATAAATTTTTTTTCTAAAAAATTTAATTATATAAGTGATATAATATTTTCTATGAGTATGGTAAATAATAAATCAAATTATAAAACAAAATTTTTAGATAAAGAAAATTTAATATTAATATCTTTAGATAAAATTAAAAACAAATATATTAATAAAGAAAATAAACATAAAATTATATATGAAAATATATTTAAATCTATATTAAATAATGTTGTAATTGATCTATTAGTAAGTAATTTAATAAAAAAATCAGATATTACAGTAAATGATAATTGTTTGAATTTTTAAAATTTATTTTGTTTTATATATTTATTTTATTATTGATCCCAATAATAATATTAAAATTATTAAATTGGAAATGGAAACCTATATATTATATAAATAATTTTTATATATTATTATTTTTAAATATAATAAAATTATTTAATAATAAATATTTTATTTTTATAAAAACTATTTTATTTAATATTTTATTATATAATATTAATAATAAAGATATATTTGTTATTAATTTTTTGCTTATTATATCTAATTTTATAAAACATATAATTAAAAATTTAATTAAAATAAATAGACCTTATTTTTTATATATAAGAGAAAATATAAATAAAAAAAGTAATAATAAATATATAGATATATATTTAGGTAAAATTAAAAATATATCTTTTGATATTCTAAATATAGAACATAATATTTATTATTCATTTCCATCAGGACATTCAATTTTATTTTCTATGTATATATTTTTAATTTATAAAATATATAATAATAAAATTATTAATAAATATATATTTATAATTTATTTTATATTATATACTATAAATTTATATACTAGAATTTTTTTAGGATTACATTATTTAATAGATGTTTTATTTGGAATTTTAATAAGTTTTATATTAATAAATTTCTACACATATTTTTTATTAAAATGAAATATATTCCTCTGTAGTTCAGTGGTAGAACGACGGACTGTTAATCCGTATGTCACTGGTTCAAATCCAGTCGGAGGAGAATAATAAAATATTATGGTGATTATAGCTCAAATGGCAGAGTTCTGGATTGTGGTTTCAGATGTTATGGGTTCGAATCCCATTAATCACCCTATTTTATCGGTAAGTAGCGCAGTTTGGTAGAGCAACTGGTTTGGGACTAGTAGGTCAGAGGTTCAAATCCTCTCTTACCGATTTAATTTTATTTATTCTTAAAGAGAATTTTTTTTTACCTAAAATATATATTATATTACTTATTTCTGGAGTATTATTTATTTTTCCAGTTAATAATATTCTTAATAATTCATATATATCTTTTAATATAAAATCTTTATTTATACTATTATTTATAGTATTTTTTATATTATATTCATTCCAATCTTTAATTTTTAATATATTTTTTTTTAAATTAAAAATAAATCTTACTAATTTAGTATTATTTAACTTATTAAAAAAATATTCTTTATTAATTAATAATTCGTTATATATATAATTAGAATTTTCTAATATTTCATTTAATGTATTTGATCTATATTTATATACATTAATTATATTTATTAATAGTTTATTATTTAATTTTAAATTTAATTTATATTCTTTTATATATTTTTTAATATATTTTAATATAATACTTACATTTAAATTAATAATACATATTTTATTTATCCAAAATAATCTTTTTTCATCAAAAATATTAGATGATTTATTTATATTTTTTAATGAAAAATTTTTTATCATATCGTCAATAAATAATATATTTTTTTTATTAAAATCTAAATTAAATAAATAATTAAGTATAGCTTCTGGGATAATTCCAATTTTTTTATATTCAAATATATCTATATAATTATCACTATTTTTAGATAATTTATTTTTATTTTTATCTAAAATTAATGGAATATGAATATAATTAGGTATTTTTAAATTTATAGATTTTAATATATTTATTTGCTTTGGTGTATTACTTATATGATCATTACCTCTTATAATATGAGTTATTTTCATATCGTTATCATCTATAGCAACGCAAAAATTATATGTATACTCTCCATTAGTTTTTTTTATTATAAAATCATCTAACTCATTATTATTAAATATAATTTTATCAAAAATTAAATCATTAAATATTACATTTCCATTTAATGGATTTTTAAATCTTATTACATACTTATTATGTAATATATTTATATTTTTATTTCTACAAGATAAATCATATTTTGGTTTTATTTTATTACTTATTTGTATTTTTTTTGTATTATTAAGTTTATCTTTATTACATATACAGTAATATGCTTTATTATTATAAAGCATTTTATTTAAAATATAATTATATCTATTATATCTTTCAGATTGAAATATTATTTTTTTATTATCCCAATTTAATTTTAGCCATTTCATTATATTTATAATATCTAAAATATATTTATCATTACATTTTAATTTATTAGTATTTTCTATTCTTAATAAGAATTTACCATTAAATTTTTTAGCAAATAATAATGAATATAAAGCTATTCTTATATTTCCAATATGTAATTTACCAGTAGGGCTTGGTGCAAATCTTGTTATTATTTTTTTCATATTAAACAAAAATATATTGACTCATTTTATTAAACAATTAAAATACTATTAGGTGATTAGCTCAGCAGGCAGAGCATCTCTTTTACAAGGAGAAGGTCGACGGTTCAAATCCGTCATTACCTATTTTATTAGGGTTGTTAGCTCAGTAGGAAGAGCAGTTGACTTTTAATCAATTGGTCACAGGTTCGATTCCTGTACAACCCATTAATATATTATATTTATCCCTATTTTTATTAATTTTTTTATTTTTTCTATATTTTTACTATTTTTAAAAAAAGTTAATATATTATTAATTGTTTTTTTATTAACTACTTTTAGTAAAAAATCTTTATTATTTTCAAATTCAATTAATTCATATATAGATTTATATTTTTTTGATATATTAATAGCTGTTTGAATTCCTATATTTTTTATATTTAAAGAATATATAAATTTATAAAAAACTATATTTTTAGATTTATTTATTGATTCTATTATATTTTTTTTTAGTTTATTATTTATATTTATTTTATTATGTAAATTAAATATATCTATTTCATCATTTATTATATTTTCATTAACAAATAATTCTATTAATCTTTTTCCTAATCCGTATATAGAAAATGAATTTTTTGATACAAAATGAAAAATATATGATTTAAGTTTAGATTTACATTCATATACATCAGATATACATTTAAATGTATTATTTATTGATTCTATATTATTTTTACAACTAGGACAATTTTTAATTATTTCTACTTTTTTTAATTCTAAATTATTTTTTCTTTTTTCTATTAAAACTGATTCTATATTAGGTATTACATTACCTGATTTTTTAATATATACATAATCGCCGATCATAATATCAATTTTTTTAATATAATTAATATTAAATAATGATATTTTTTTTATTTTAGATCCATCTATTATTATAGGTAATAAAATTCCTATAGGAGTTATAATACCATTTTTACTTATTTCATATATTATATCTATAAGTTTTGTTATTTTTTTTTCTGGAGTAAATTTATATGATATAAGCCAATTAGGATATTTATAAGATACCCCTAAAATATTTTGTAGTTTTATTGAATTTACTTTTATAACTATCCCATCTGTTTGATATTCTATATTTTTCTTTATTATATTAAAAGAATTAATATAATTAATAACATCTTTTATACTGTTACATAATTTATTGTTAATATCTATTTTTAAACCTAATTTTTCATTATATTTTAGTATGCAATAATGACTATCTGTATTTATATTATCTGTATATCCAATACCATAATTTATAAAATTTAAATATTTTTTATTTTCTTCTTCAATATTATGTTTTCTAATAAACCCAGAAACTAGATTTCTAGAATTACATATTTTTTTATTTTTTAATTTTAATTTATTAAAATCTATATTAGATATATATATTTCTCCTCTTATTTCTATAATATTTGGAATATGTTTAATATTATTAAATAATAATGGAATATTATTTATACCTGATATATTTTTTGTAACGTCTTCTCCTATTAAACCATTACCTCTAGTAGTAGCTTTAATTAATTTACCATTTTTATATACTATACTCAAAGCTATACCATCTATTTTTACTTCACAGCAATAAGTTATATTTAAATTATTATTTATATTTAATTTTCTATGTATGTTTTTATCAAAATTTATTATATCTTTTATACAATATGTATTTTTTATTGAAAGCATAGGTTTTATATGATAGTTTTTTATTTTTTTTTTATTAAAAAAAGTAGTATCATATATTTTTTTTGTAGGAGAATTATTTGTACATAATTTAGGATATTTATTTTCTAAATTTATTAATTTATTAATTAATAAATCATAATTATAATCTGATACTATAGATTTATTATTTATGTAATAATTATATTCTAATTTTCTTATTTTTTTTTTTAGTAAATTTATTTTTTTATATATAGTATTTTTCATAATTTATAAATTAAAAATGATATATGGTACAGTTTTTATATTAAAATTGAATAATTTTATAAAATATAAATATATAAAAAAAATTGAAATTGATAATGAATTAAAAAAAACATTATTAGGAATAAAAAATACAATAAAAGAATTAAAAATAATTAATAAAAAAATTAATAAATATTTAAAAAATAAAAATAAATTTAATATATTTAATATACAAATAAAAATATTATGTAAAAAAAATTTTATTAAAAATATTATTTTTTTTATAAAAAAGAAAAAATTTAATTCTTATTATTCAATATATTATTCTATATATTTATCACAAATAGATATATTAAAAAATAAATATAATTTTTTTTTAAAAAATGAAGATATAATAACTGATATTATAAATAGATTAAATAAAAATATATATAAAAATTCATTTAATAAAATTTATAATATAACTTCTTTAGAAAAAAATAAAATATTAATTTTTAAAAATTTAATAAATATAAATATATTATATAATTTAAATTTTAAAAATGTAAATTTAATAATTATAAATAAATATAAAAATAATAGTATTAATAAAATAAAAAATATACCTATATTATATCTTAATAATATAATTTTTTTTATTAAAAATGGTGATTATATATTTATTAATAAATTAAATAATAATATATATATAAACCCAGATTCAAAAAAAATTAAATGTTTAATATAAAATTTTAATTTGTTTATTAAATAAAAATATGTTAAATTAAATTTAATAGTTCAAGTATTTTATTTTTAATAATCTAAATAATGTTATATAATAATAATGAATATAGATAATGTATCTAGAAAAGTTTTAGCTAATGCTATAAGAATATTAAGTATGGATTCAGTTGAAAATGCAAATTCAGGTCATCCAGGAGCTCCAATGGGTATGTCTGATATAGCAGAAGTGTTATGGAGAGATTATATTAATCATAATCCTAGCAACCCAAATTGGATAAATAGAGATAGATTTATACTATCTAATGGACATAGTTCAATTCTTTTATATAGTATATTACATTTAACTGGGTATAATGTTTCTATAGAAGATTTAAAGAATTTTAGAAAAATTAATTCTTTAACTCCAGGACACCCGGAGTACAGACACACTCCGGGAGTTGAAATAACTACAGGACCTCTTGGTCAAGGAATATCTAATGCTGTTGGTTTTGCAATAGCTGAAAAATTATTATCATCAAAATTTAATAAAGATAATTTTAATATAATTGATCATTATACGTATGTATTTGTAGGTGATGGATGTTTAATGGAAGGAATATCTCATGAATCATGTTCTATAGCAGGTAATTTAAATTTAGGAAAACTTATAGTTTTTTATGATAAAAATGGTATATCAATAGACGGTGAAGTAAAAAATTGGTTTAATGATGATACAGAATTAAGATTTAAATCATATAAATGGCATGTTATAAATAATATAGATGGACATAATTGTGAAGAAATAAAAAAATCTATAGAAAAAGCAAAAAGTATAACAGATAGACCAACTATTATAATATGTAATACTATAATTGCATTCGGATCACCAAATAAATCTGGAAAAAGTATATCTCATGGATCTCCATTAGGCAATGAAGAGTTAATTAATGTAAGAAAATCATTAAATTGGGATGAATATGAATTATTTAAAATTCCTAAATATATATATGATAAATGGAATTTTATAGATAAAGGAAAAAATAAAGAATTAAATTGGAATAAAAAATTTATTAAATATTCTTCTAAATATCCTATTTTATCAAAAGAATTAATAAGAAGAATAAATAGAACTCTCCCAGATAATTGGGATTTTAATAATAAATTATTTTTAGATAAATTTTTAAAAGATTTAAATATAGATATAAATATTTCAACTAGAAAATCATCATTAAATGTTTTAAATAAAATAGGTCCTATATTACCAGAATTATTAGGTGGTTCTGCTGATTTATCATCAAGTAATTTAACATATTGGGATAAATCTTTATATATTAAAGATGATTTTATAAATGGTAATTACATACACTATGGAGTAAGAGAATTTGGTATGACAGCTATAGCAAATGGCATATCAATATATGGAGGATTTATTCCTTATACTAGTACTTTTTTAGTATTTTCTGATTATGCTAAAAATGCAATAAGAATGTCTGCTTTAATGAAAGCTCATCATATTTTTGTATATACTCATGATTCAATATGTTTAGGAGAAGATGGTCCTACTCATCAACCAATAGAACAATTAAATTCTTTAAGAGAAATACCTAATTTAATTTTATGGAGACCATGTGATCAAATCGAAACGTTAATATCATGGAAATATGCTATAGAAAATAAAAATGGACCTACTGTAATAATTTTATCAAGACAAAATTTAAAACAACAGTATAGAGATAAATGTAAGATATTAAATATAAAAAAGGGCGGATATATTTTAAATGATAATACAAGTAATAAAAATAAAAAATTAGTAATAATATCTACAGGGTCAGAAATAAATATATCTGTATTATTATTTAATTATTTTAAAGAAAAAAATTTTAATATAAGAATTGTATCAATCCCATCTACAAATATATTTGATTTACAAAATTCAAAATATAAAGAATATGTGTTACCTAAGAATTCAACAAAAATAGTAATAGAATTAAGTACTACTAATTTCTGGTATAAATATATAGAAAATGATGGAGAAATTATAGGAATAAATTCATTTGGTAAATCTGGATCAGAAAAAGATTTACTTAATTTTTTTAAATTTGATTTTAATAATTTAGTTAATAAAATAAAAAGATATCTATAAATTATTATATTGTAATATTAATTTATTTCTTTATAATATTAAAATAATATATTTTATTTTTAATTTTTTAAAGTAAATAATTATGATAAAACTTATCTTTTTATATCTGTTAATTAATACTAATGTATGTTTTTCTTCTGAAGTTTTAATAGATAAAGTTTCTGCAATTTTTAATAATGAAGCAATATTACAAAGTGAAATAAATTTAATAAATAAAATAAATAATATAAATAATAGTAATAATATTTTAGATAATATAATTTCATTAGATGAAATTATAGTAGAAAAAATGAATTATCAATTAGCTATAGATAAAGGTATATTAATAAATGATTTAAGAGTTGATTATTATATAGATAATATAGCTAAAAGTAAATTTTTAACCAGAAATAAATTTTTAGATATTATAAAAAATAATAATATAGATATAAATTATTATAGAGATTTTATAAGAAAAAAAATAACTGTAGATTTATTATATAATTTAGAAATAAGAAGTAAAATAGATGTATATGAAAGCGAAATATGTAAAAATATAGATAATATAGATTCTAGCTATATAAATTCAATGTTCTATAAATATTGTTTAGAATTTATTAAAATCCCAGTAATAAGTGATAAACATAAATTAGACTCTTTAATAAAATTTACTGTAGATAAAGTTATAAATAATAAAGTTAGTATAAAAACATTATTAGATACTAATGAATTTACTAAATTTCCAAAAAATATAGAATTCTTTTATATAAAAGATAAAAACAAAGAAGAATTACCTAATTTTTTATCAAGATATATTGGTAATGAATCATATGTTAATGATATAATAGGTCCGGTATTTACAAATAATTATGTGTTTATATCTAAGATAAGCAGTATTGTTAAGAACAATATAATAAATGAGAATGTAAAAGAAGTTATTATTAAGAATATATTTATAAATATGAGAGAATTAAATTCTAAAAACATTATACATAATATATTTAATGATATTAATAAAAATAATACTTCATTTAATGAGATTTTACTTAAACATTATAATAGAGGTATTATTTATATAAGAGATTTATCATGGAGAGATATAAATTTATATACAGATGAATTTAGAAATAAATTATTATCATTAAAACCTAATGAAGTTAGTAAGCCTTTCATATCAGATAATAACTGGCATATATTAAAATTAATAAGAACTAGAAGTATAAATTATATTGATCATTTAAAATATAAAATATCATATAACGATATATATAATAAAAAATTTAATAGTGTAATATCAGAATGGATAAATAATAATAAAAATAACTTTTATATAGAAATTGTAAATTAAAAATAAATTTGAAAAAAATAAAATATGATCAATATATATTAAATAATAATTATATAGTAGATTATATTGTTAATTATTTAAATTTAAATATAAAAAGTAATAGTATAGTTGAAATAGGACCGGGTAGTTGTGTAATTACTAAAAAAATAATTAATATATTTAAAAAAATATATTTAATAGAAATAGATAAAAATATAATTCCTAATTATTTTTTATATAAAAAAAATATAGATATAATTATAGAAGATGCTAGATATTTTAATTTTTATAATTTATATTTAAAAAATAATAAAAATAAATTAGTAATATTTGGAAATTTACCTTATTGTTTCTCTGTGCCAATAATTATAAATATAGTAAAATATAGAAATTATATAAAAGATGTATTATTTATGGTTCAAAAAGAATTATGTGATAGATTACTTTATAATATAAATAGTAAAAAATATGGTAGATTATCGGTTATAGTTAATTTATTTTTTAATACTAAAAAAATATTAGATAATATAAAACCTAATTCTTTTATACCTGAACCTAAAGTTTTATCCTCAATAATAAGAATGTCATTAAAAAATGTAAATTATAATATAGATTTAGATAAAATAAAAAAAATTACATTTATATTATTTAATAATAAAAGGAAAAAAGTAAAAAATAATTTGTTAAAATATTTTAGTTTGTCTATTATAAGTAAATTAGATAATAAAATATTAAATATGAGACCGGAAAATATATCGATACATGAAATTTTAAATATTATTAATTTATTAAATTTTTAATATTAATACTATATAACTTAATAATATTATTATATCTGATGTATTAAACATTATTGGTAAATAATACTTATATAACTTAAAAGTTATAAAATCTATTACTTCTTTATATAATATTTTTTCTATTATATTACTTATTGATCCAGATAACATAATTATAAATATAATATTTAATAATTTTTTCTTATTTGTATATTTAGATATTATTTTAAATAATAAATATAATATTTTTATAATAAAAATATAATATAAAAAACTATTAAAATTAAATGATACTTTGTTCTTAGTATCATTTATATTTAATAAATATATATATAAAATATTTAATATATTTATCTTTTTTATTATCTTATTTCTTCTTAAAAAGAATTTAATTAATAAATCTGTAATTAATATAAAAAAAAATATTAAATATTTATACAAATTTTCTTTCTTCTCCATTTAAAAATATATTATTTATACATCTATTACAAATTAAATTATTTTTTAATTCATATTTATAAAATAAATTCCAACATCTATTACATTTAATACCATCTATTTTTTTTAGAAATATATTTATTAAGTTTACATTATTTATTTTATAAGAATAATCATAATTATAACTATTTATTTCATCTTTATTTAATACTGATACTTTAGAAACAATAAAAATAAAGTTTAATTCATTTTTTAATTCTTTTAAAATATAGGTATATTTTTTATTTTCAGTATATATAAAAATATGAGATTCTAAAGAATTTTTTATTATATATATACTTTTACAATGTTCTATTATTTTATTTATTTTACTTTTTATATAAAAAACTGAATTCCAAAAATTATGATTAAATATATTTTCGTTATTTATGCTAAATTTACTTAAGTCATACCATTTTTCTATAAATATATATTTATTTTTTTTTTTATTTTTATTTATATTTCTGTATATATCATATGAAGTGAAAGGTAATATAGGAAATATTAATCTTGTTATAGATTCTATTATATGATACATAGATGTTTGTAAACTTCTTCTCGATATTGAATTAGATTTATTAGTATATTGTCTATCTTTAGTTATATCTATAAATAAACTAATTTCATTAGATAAAAATTTTATTAAAGTGTCTACAACTAAATGAAAGTTAAAATTATTATAATAATTTATAATTTTATTTTGTATGTTATTTATAGAACTTAATATCCATTTGTCAATATATAATAAATTTTTAAAATTTATTAAATTTTTTTTAATATTAAAATCATATAAACTTGATAAAATAAATCTTGATATATTTCTTATTTTTCTATAATAATCATTTATTATATTAAATGAATTATAATATATTGTTATATTTTTTTTATAATTTAAATTTGATATCCATAATCTTATTATGTCGTTACTATTTTCTTTTAATAAAGATTCAGAATTACCTATATTTCCTAATGATTTAGATATTTTAATATTTTTATCATCCAATACAAATCCATGAGATAATATATTTTTAAAAGGCAAATCATTATTTATTATAAAATATATTAGTATTGATGACATAAACCATCCTCTAAATTGATCATTTCCTTCTAAACATAAATCAATATTATTATATTTTAATTTAGAAATAATTTTTTTAATAAAAAATATAGAGCTTCCAGAATCAAACCATACATCTAATACATCATCTGTTTTTTTATAAATTTTATCATCAATATCAAAATATTTATAATCTACATTCCACCATATTTTAGATCCATTATTTTTTATTAATTTAAATATTTTATTAAAAATACTAAGTGTTTTAGGATGAGGTGAATTATTATTTTTATTTATAAATATAGATATTGGTATACCCCATTTTCTTTGTCTAGATATACACCAATCATCTATTCTATTTTTTATCATTTTTTCCATATAATTTTTACCCCATCCTGGTATCCAATTTATATTATTTAATTTGTTTATTATGTTTAATTTTAAATTATTTTTATTTAAATCTATGAACCATTGATTAGTTAATCTAAAAATTATCTTAAAATTATGTCTTGAACAAAAAGGATAATTATGTTTTATATTTTTAATATATAAAAAACTATTATTTTTTTTTAATAATTTTACTATTAATTTTTCACATTCAAATATATTTTTATTATCTAATAATGTATCAGTATTTTTATATTTTCCTTTTTCATCCACTGAATTTATAATTTTTAATTTATTTTTTAATCCTAAATCATAATCATTTTTACCATGACCTGTTGCTATATGAACTATACCTGTTCCTAAATTTATATCTATATTGTTATCGAAAATTAATTTTATTTTTTTATTGTATATTGGATGTTTTATACTAATATTTTTTAATAAATATCCTTTTATTTTTTTTAAAATAAAATATTTTTTTATTTTAATTTTAATCATAACTTCTTCAGTTAATTTTGATAATATTATTAAATTTAGATTCTTATTTATATTAATAAAATCATAGTATAAATCTGGATTTATTGATAACCCTGTATTATCTATTATCGTCCAAAATGTAGTAGTCCATGCTAAAAATGATATATTTTTTATATTATAAGTATTATTTATTTTAAATATATTAAGTATATTTTTTGATACATTAAATAATAAATAAATTGATCTACATTCATCATTAATATAATTTATTTCAAAGTGCGATAATGTAGATTTACATTTTACACACCAAAAAAATGGTTTAATATCATTTTTTAAATAACCTAACTTAAAAATTTTTTTTAAACATTTTAATGTAGATAATTCAAAATTTTTATCCATAGTTAAATATGGTTTATTCCAATTAGCAATTATTCCTAAATTTATAAAATCTTTTTTTTGATTTTCTATTTGTTTTAATACATAATTATTACATTCTTCTATAAATTTATTATCATATTTATGATAATTTAAATCCTTATTAATTTTTAATTCAATAGGTAAACCATGACAATCCCAACCTGGTATGTATATAGAATTAAAACCGCTTAAATTTTTAAATTTTATTATTATATCTTTTAAAATTTTATTTAATATATGTCCTATATGAACATTTCCATTTGCATATGGAGGTCCATCATGTAATATAAATATATTTTCATTTTTTCTATTTCTTTTAATAAAATTATATATATTTATTTTATTCCATTCATTTAGTATTTCTTTCTCTCTTATTTTTAAATTTCCTTTCATTGGAAATTTTGTTTTAGGTAAATTTAATTTATAATTAGTATTATCAACTAAAATTTTTAATTTCATATATTATATATTTTTATAACTAATTAATTTTATTTTTAATTTAAAGTTTAAATAAAATTATATATTAAATATATGTTTTTAAAAAATATTATTTTAAAATATTCAAATTATGAATAACAAATGTATTGAAGTAAAAAAAAATAATTTTAAAAGTAAAAAAATAATAAAAACTTTAATTAAAAAAACTAAATTATCAATAGAGACAAAAAATAAAAATCTTTCTATTGAAAATTTTAAAAAATTACAATCATATTTAGATATACAAACAAAAAAAAATATAATAAAAAAAAATAAATGCTCTAGATATAAATCAAAATTAATGATTAAAATAAATAGTATATAAATAAATTATGAATAAAAATAACAAAATAGGAATATTTTTTGGAACGAATACAGGTAATACAGAAAAAATATCTAAAATAATTAATAATAAAATAGGAGAAGAAAATTCTATTTTATTTGATATATCATTAAAAAATAGTATAGATAATATATCTAACTTCAAATATATGTTATTTGGTATACCTACTTGGTATTATGGAGAATTACAATATGATTGGGAAAATATAATTGATTTAATAAAATCTACTGATTTTAATAATAAGTACATAGGATTATTTGGATGTGGGGATCAAATAAATTATTCTGATAACTTTTGTGATGCTATATATTTAATATATAATATTTTAAAAAAAAATAATGCTAATATAATTGGATTATGGCCTAATAAATTCTATTTTTTTAAGAAAACTAAAAGTTTAGATAAAAAATCAAATAATTTTTTTGGATTAACTATAGATGAAGATAATCAATCAGAAAAAACAGATGAAAGAATAAATATATGGTTAAATATTATTAAAAAAGATTTAAATAAAAATAATGAAAATATATTTAGTTGGAGGAGCTATTAGAAATAAATTATTATCTTTACCAGTAAAAGAAAAAGATTGGTTAGTAATAGAATCAAATATAGATGAAATGATTAAACTGGGATTTAAACAAGTAGGTAAAAATTTTCCTGTATTTATAAATCCTATAACTAAAGAAGAATACGCTTTAGCTAGAACAGAAAAAAAAAATGGATATGGATATAGTGGTTTTATATGTAATTTTTCATCTTCTGTTACTATAGAAGAAGATTTATATAGAAGAGATATTACTATAAATGCAATTGCTGAAGATAAATATGGTAATATTATAGATCCATATTTGGGGTTATATCATATCAAAAAAAGAATTATAAAACATATATCTAATAATTTTTCTGATGATCCATTAAGAGTTCTTAGAGTTGCTAGAATATTTGCATATTTATATCATTTAGGATTTAAAATAGATAAATTAACATTAGAATTAATGAAAAAAATAGTTAATTCAAGAGAACTTATATATATATCATATGAAAGAATATGGATTGAAACTAAAAAATCACTATTAAATACAAATTCTCATATTTACTTTTATACATTACATATGTGTGGAGCTTTAAAATTATTATTTAATGAATTTTATAAAATTATAGATAAAAGATATATAAAAAATAAAATAATTTTTTTTTTAAAAAAAATAAAAAAAATTAAAAATTTAAAGTTAAATATATTAAATAAATTTTTATATATAATTTATGAAATAAGTAAAAATTTAAATGTAAATGAAATAAAATATGAAATATCTAGTTTATTAAAAAAATTAAATATATCTAAATATTTTAAAAAAATAATTATTGATGTAATAAAAAATTATTTTTTAATAAAAAATATAAAAAAATTAAATTCATTAAATATTATTAAATTAATATATAACTTAAAATTAAATGATAAAAAAAAAATGAATATAATAAAAGAAATATCTTATGAAGAAATGAATAATATAATTTTTTTAAATAATAGAAAGATATATATACATGAATATATTAGTATTATATTAAATGAAATAAATTCTATTTATACAAAAGATATAATTAATAAGTTTAAAGGTAAAAATATAAAATTAGAAATAATTAAAAAGCAAAAAGAAAAAATAGATGATTTTTTTGTTAAAAATAAAATTACTTAATTTTTTTATATAAAAGTTCAGATAACTCTAAATCCCATCTAGAATTTATATACAAATTATTTTTTATTAAATTTTTATTTTTTTTAAAATATTTAATATATTTCAAATAACCTACATAAGCTATCATTGCTCCATTATCTTTACTAAGATATAATTTAGGAAACCAAATTTTTATATTATTTTTTTTACCTAAATTATTAAAATTTTTTCTTATTTCAGTATTAGCACTAACCCCTCCTGATATTACTAAATTATTTATATTATTATTTTTTAACGCACTGATACTTTTGCTTAGTAAAATATCTATTACTGAATTTTCAAATTCTTTAGCTATATTACATTTTTCTTGATAATCAATATTTTTTATATTTTTTATTATATTTGATACAAATGTTTTTAAACCAGAAAAACTGAAATTATATTTTTTATTTTTTATTAAAGGTCTAGGAAATTTGTATTTATTATTTACACCATATTTTGCTAACATTGATAACTTTCTCCCTCCAGGGTATTCTATTCCTAATAACCTTGCAACTTTATCAAAAGCTTCTCCTACAGAATCATCAATAGATTCACCTAATATATTATAATTTCCTATATTATTAACTTTTATTATTTGTGTATGCCCTCCTGAAATTATCAATCCAATAAAAGGAAAATTTATAATTTTATCTATTATAGGCGATAATAAATGACCTTCTAAATGATTAATAGGAATTAAAGGAATATTTAAAGAATAAGATAATGATTTACTAATACACGCTCCTATAACTAATGATCCAAATAAACCAGGACCTGCGGTATATGCTATACAATTTATATCATATTTACTTATATTTTTTTCATTTAATAAACTTTTTATTAGAGGTAAAATTTTTTTTAAATGATTTCTTGATGCTAATTCAGGAACTACTCCTCCATATTTAGAATGAATTTTTTGACTATAAACTTTATTTAATATTTTTTTAACAGTACTATCATATATAGCTATTCCAGTTTCATCACAAGATGTCTCTATTCCCAATATTTTCATTATAAAATAAATTAAGAAAAATTATAAATATTATATATAATAACTTATAAATATAAATTTTAAAATGGTATATTAAAATGACAATAATAAAAATAGAAAATAATGAATCTTTTGAATTAGCTTTAAGAAAATTTAAAAAATCATGTGAAAAAGCTGGAATAATATCAGAAATTAAGCGAAGAGAATTTTATGAAAAACCTACTACAAAAAGAAAAAAATATAAATTACTAATAAAAAAAAAAATAAATAAAAAAAATAAAATAAATAAATTATAATTTTAATGGATAATAACATATATATTAGCAATTTATTAAAAGATATAAGTATAATTGATTTTGTAAAATTAATTTTAAATTTAAAAAAAATAGGAGATAATTTTTTTGCTTTATGTCCATTTCATAAAGAAAATAATCCATCATTTGTTGTAAATGAATTAAAAAAAAAATATCATTGTTTTGGATGTGGAGCTCATGGAAATATAATAGATTTTATAAAAAATTACTATAATATAAATTTTTATGAAACAATAAAACTTTTAAATATAGATATAAAAAATAAATATAATTTATCAAATATAAAAAAAAATAAATATTTTTTTTTATATAGCAAAATGAATGAGATATGTAATATATATAAAAAAAATTTAATAGAAAATATAAATAATAAATATTTATTAAAATTTATAAGTGATAAAAAATGGGATATAAATATAATAAAATTTTTTAATATAGGATTTTCATATAATAATGTATTAATTAATAATTTTAAAAACTTATATTTATTAAAAAATTTAGGATTAATTATAAAATATAAAAATATACATATTGATAAATTTAATTTAAGAATAATTTTTCCTATAAAAAACACATTTGGTAATATAATTGGTATTGGGGGAAGAAGATTAGATGATAAATATCCTAAATATATAAATTCTAAAGATAATAAAATTTTTAAAAAAAGAAATATATTATATGGACTTGCAGAAATAAAAGAAAAACACTTTAAAATAAATAAATTATTATTAGTAGAAGGATATACTGATGTAATATCATTGCATTTTAATGGTATAGATTATGCTTTATCATCATTAGGAACATCAACTACAGAAGAACAAATAAAAATATTATTTAATAATTCTAATAGAATAATATTTTGTTATGATGGAGATAAAGCCGGAAGGGTGGCTTCATGGAAAATGTTAAATAAAATTTTATGTTATATAACAGATGACAGAGAAGTTAAATTTTTATTTTTACCTAAAAACGAAGATCCAGATTCTTTAATAAGAAAAATAGGAAAGACGAAATTTGAAAATATGATAGATAATTCTATGTATTTTTATGATTTTTTTTTTAAGGTAATAAAAAAAAATATTAATATATCTAATATATATGAAAAAATAAAATTAATAAGATTAATAAAAAAATTTTTAAAAAAAATACCAGGAAAATTAATAAAATTTTTTCTAAAAAAAGAAATAAATATTAATTTTAATTTATATAATAGAAATATTAATAATAATTTTAATAAAAAAATAACTTTTAATAAAAATAATATAAATCCATTAAAATTATTTACTATATTATTAATACAAAATCCAAATTATTATTATTATATAAATAATAAAAAAGAATTAAAATATATAATAGAAAAATATAAATGTAATATATTAATAGAAATATTTAAAATATATAAAAATAATAAAATATTTAATACATATAAATTATTAAATTTATTAAAAAAAAATATTTTTTTTGAAAAGATATTATACTTTTCAAAATATAATCATATGATAAATATAAAATATACTAATATAGTATTTATTGATATATTAAAATGGATAAATAAATTTTTTATAAAAAATATACAAGAATATTTAATAAAAAAAGATAAAAAAATAGGTTTAAATAAAATTGAAAAAAATAAATTGTGGTTATTAAATTTAAAATTATTTAAAAAATAATTTTATTAAATTATTATAATTAATAATTAAAAATATATATTAAAATATAATAAAATTATAAATAAATATTTTTTATAAAAATGTACATGAAAGAAATGGGTTCAGTAGAACTCTTAACCAAAGATAAAGAAATAAAATTATCAAAAAATATAGAAGAAGGTATAAATGAAATAAAATTAGCAATAATAGAATATCCTAAGTCAATATCATATTTATTAGAACAATATAATTTAGTAGAAAAAGGAGAAATAAAAATTTTTGATCTAATAGATGGATTTTATAATAAAAATAACATATTTAGTAAAAAAAATAATTTTTCTTTTTGTACAGAAAATAATATAGATCCTGAAATAACTAAAAATATATTTTTAGAATTAAAAAATCAATATAATAAAATAAATAATATAAAATTTAATTCTAATAATGAAATTATAAATTTAGAAAAAAAAAAATTATTTAAAATAATTAAAAATATAATTTTATCTAAAAAATCAATTAATTTTTTAATAAATTCTATAAAACAAGTTATATATAATATTAGAATTAATGAAAAACTAATAATGGATTTATGTATTAATTATTGTAATATCCCAAGAAATATATTTTTATCAATATTCTTAAAAAATGAATCAGATTATAATTGGGTTTTTGATGAAATAAATAGTAAAAAATTATGGTCAAAAAAATTATTTGAAATTAAATATGAAATATTTAAATATATAAAAGAATTAAAAAATATAGAAAATGAATCTGAAATAAATATAAATAAAATAAAAGATATAAATAAAAGAATATCAGTAGGAGAATCAAAAACTAAAAAAGCTAAAAAAGAAATGATTGAAGCTAATTTAAGATTAGTAATATCAATAGCAAAAAAATATTTAAATAGAGGATTACAATTCTTAGATTTAATACAAGAAGGAAATATAGGATTAATGAAAGCTGTAGATAAATTTGAATATAAAAAAGGATATAAATTTTCAACTTATGCGACATGGTGGATAAGACAATCTATAACTAGATCTATAGCAGATCAAGCTAGAACAATAAGAATTCCAGTTCATATGATAGAAACAATAAATAAAATAAATAAAATATCAAGAAAAATAATACAAGAGAACGGAAGAGAACCTACAATAGAAGAATTATCTAAAAAAATATTAATTTCAGAAGAAAAAATAAAAAAAATAATGAGAATTTCTAAAGAGCCTATTTCTATAGAATTACCTATAGGGGATGAAAAAGATACTAATATAGGAGATTTTATAGAAGATACTTCTAACATTTTACCATTAGAATCAGCTACATTTGATAGTTTAAAAAATGCTACTAAAAATATATTATCTGAATTATCTTCTAGAGAAGAAAAGGTTTTAAAAATGAGATTTGGTATAGATATGAAATCCGACTATACATTAGAAGAAGTAGGTAAACAATTTGATGTTACAAGAGAAAGGATAAGACAAATAGAAGCTAAAGCATTAAAAAAATTAAGACATCCTAGTAAATCAGATATATTAAAAAGTTTTTTAGATGATTAAAATAATGGCTCTTGTTGGATTTGAACCAACGACCAAACGATTATGAGTCGTCTGCTCTTCCACTGAGCTAAAGAGCCTTATCTTTATAAATTATTAACTTTTTATTAATTAATATATTATCTATATTTATTAATATTAAATTATAAGAATAATCATTTATTAATATAATATCATTTATTTTTGATATTTTTTTTATTAAATTTAAATTATCAAATATTAATATTTTTATACTATTTTCTAATAAATATATATATATTTTATTAATACTTATTTTTATTTTTCTTATTATATTTATTAAATTTATTATAAAATTAATATTATATTCTAATTTATATAAATTACTATTATTTTTACTTAATAACTTTTCATATAAATTTAAATCTGGAAATTTTTCATTTAATATAATATTTTTTTTATCTATATTTAATTTTTTTATAAAAAATTGCCATATTTTTTCTGTAATAAATGGTATAAATGGATGTGATAATTTTAATATTGAATTTAATATAAAAAATAATGTATTTATATAATATTCCTTAATTAATTCATTATTACTATAATATAAAAAATATTTAGAAAATTCTAAATAATAATTACAAAATGTATTCCATACAAAATTATATATTAAATTTATTATTAAATCTAGTCTATAATTGTTAATAAATTTATTAAAAGATAATAATACCTTTTTAAATTCTAATATTATCCATATATTATATATAGATATTTCTTTAAAAGAATCACTATATTTTAAAAAATCAATATAAATATTACTATTAATATTAATATAAATAAATTTACTTGCATTCCATATTTTATTACAAAAATTTCTATATATAATAGTTTTATCTAATTTTAATTTAATATTTCTTATATTACTAAATGATAATAAATTTAATCTTAAACAATCTGATCCTATATAATATTTTTTTGTATTTTCTTTAAAATTACCATTTATAATATCTATTGGGTTTATAATATTATTATTTGATTTTGATATTTTATTTCCAAATTTATCATTTATTATACATGTTAGGTATATTTCTTTGAAAGGTATTTTTAAATTATCTTTTATTAAAAGATTTGATAATAATATCATTCTAGATATCCAAAAAAATATAATATCAAATCCACTTATTACTATATTATATGGGCTTATTTTTTTAAAATTATTTAATTTATTTGGCCAACCTAATGAAACAAAAGACCATAAACCAGAAGAAAACCATGTATCTAAAACATTTTTATCTTGATATATATGTATATTACTTCCAAGTTTATATTTATTTCTTACATATTTTTCATTATATCCTAAATATATATTATTTTTAATATCATACCATACTGGTATTTTATGCCCCCACCATATTTGTCTAGATATACACCAATCTTTTATATTATCTATCCATTTAAAATATATATTTTCATATTTTTTTGGATAAAATTTAATTTCATTATTTTTAACTAATTCTTTTAAATTTTCTGATATTTTTTTTGTTTTTAAAAACCATTGAGTAGTTATTATAGGTTCAATTATATTCATAGTTCTTGAATTAACTGGGATATTAATATATTTATTTTCTACTAAATATATTAAATTTAATTTATATAATTCATTTACTATTACTTCTCTAGCTTTATTTATATCTAATTTAGATACTATATTAGGAGTATTTTCATAATATTTAATATTGTTTTTATATATTTTTAATATATTGTTTATTTTTCCATTATCATCAAATATATTAATAAAACTTAAATTATATTTAATACCTATATTATAATCATTAAAATCATGAGACGGGGTTATTTTAATACATCCTGTAAATTTTAATATATCTATTGATTTATCAAATATTATAGGTACTATTCTATTAACTATAGGAACCACTGCATAATTGTTTTTTAAACTATAAAATCTATTATCATTTATATTAATTCCTACAGCTGAATCTCCTAGTATAGTTTCTGGTCTTGTAGTTGCTATAATTATATATTTATTTATATCTATTTTATCTTCTTTATTTTTTAATATAAAATATTTTATATACCAAATTTTACTAAGTGTTTTTATATTTTCTATTTCTAAATCTGATATAGCACTATTTATTTTAAAATCCCAATTTACCATTTTTCTATCTTTATATATTAAATTATCATTATACATTTTTATAAATGCATAACTAACTGAATATTTATAATGATTATCTAATGTAAATCTATACTTGTCTTTATTTATTAATAAACCTAATTTTTCAATTTGTTTTAATATAGATTTTTTTATTTTTTTTTTTAATAAAATAGATTTTTTTATTAATATACTTTTATCTTTAGTATTATTATTTTTTTCTATAAATATTTGAGTAGCTATTCCTGCATGATCTAATCCAAATTTATTGTATATTTTTTTACCAATCATTCTATTATATCTTATTAATGTATCAATTATATAATATTGTAATGAATGACCTATATGTAACTTACCATTTATATTTAATGGTGGGATAATTATGCTAAAATTATTATTACCTTCATAATTAATATTTTTATAATTAAAATTTTTTTCCCATATTTTATATATTTCATTTTCAAAATTTTTAGGATTATATTTTTCTTCTTTCATATTAAAACATTAAATTATTTATATTTCTTGGAAAAGGAGAAATATCTTTTATATTTTTTATACCAGTTAAAAATGATATAAATCTTTCAAAACCTAATCCAAAACCTGAATGAGGAACAGTTCCATATTTTCTTAAATCTATATACCAATTATAATCATTTAAATTTATATTATTTTCTTTAACAGATTTTAATATAAAATCTAATCTATCTTCTCTTACTGAACCTCCTATTAATTCACCTATGCCAGGTACTAATATGTCCATAGAAGAAACAGTTAAATTATCATCATTTAATTTCATATAAAACGGTTTTATTTTTTTAGGATAATTTTTTATTATTAATATATTTTTAAAAAAATTTAATAAAAAATTTTCATATTTAGATGTTATATTTTCATTAAATTTTATATTAAAATTATTTTTATTTAATATTTTTATTATTTCTTTATATTCTATTATTTCATATTTAGAATTAATTATATTAAATAATTTATCACTATTAATATTATTTTTTTTATGTAAAAAGATTATATCTTCATGTAAATTTATAATTAAATTATTATATATATTTTTTATTATATTTATTGATAAATTTATTAATTCATCTAAATTTATAAATGCAGCTTCTAATTCTAACATCCAGAATTCAGATAAATGTTTTGTAGTATTTGAATTTTCAGCTCTAAAAACAGGGCCTAATGAATAAACTTTAGATAATGAACAAGCATAAGCTTCTAAATTAAGTTGACCGGATACAGTTAAAAAAGATTCTTTACAAAAAAAGTCATTAATATATTTTATTTTTTCATCACCATATATATTTAATGATGAAACTTTAAATAATTTACTATTCCCTTCAGTATCTATTGAAGTTATTATTGGTGTAGGTATCCATTTAAATCCATTTTTATACATAAAATTATTTATTCTATTAAATATAAAATTTCTCACTCTTGACAAAGCAGAAAATATATTTGTTCTAGGTCTTAAATGTGGAAATTTTCTTAAAAATTCAAAACTATGAAATTTAGATGAAATTGGATATTCTTTTGAATTATATATATTTCCTAATATATTTATAATTCTTGATTTTATTTCTATATTTTGTTTTTCTCCTTTAGAAATTATTACTTTTCCTATAACATTAATAGAATATCCTGTATTTATTTTTAAAATATCTATATAATTATACAAATCTTTATTAGCTATTACTTGTATACTTTTAAAACATGATCCGTCATTTATAGATATAAAAGATATACCAATTTTAGAATTTCTATTGCTTTTAACCCAACCGTATATACTTATTTCTTTATTAATAAGTATTTTATATTTGTTAAATATTTCATTTATAGATATTTTCATTATTTTAAATATATATTAATTTAAATTTATTAGTATTTATGGTAAAATTATACTATAAATTATTTGCTATAATAATATAAAAGAGAGTAAATTATGATAAATTCTTATAAATATAAAAATAATAGTTATGAAGAAAATATAAATATAAAAACTAATATATTTATGAATAGAGTATATGGATGGATGTCTATTGGATTATTTTTAACTTCATTAACTTCATTTTTTATATCAAAAATACCATGTATTTTAAATTTAATATTTAATAGTCAATTAATTTTATTATTAATGTCTTTTTCTCAATTTTTTATTGTATTTTATTTATCAAGTATGATTAATTGTATAGAAAATAATTTAGCTATATTTTTATTTATACTATACTCAATAATAACTGGGATAAATATATCTGGTATATTTTTAATATACACATTATCATCAATATTTACTATATTCATGATAACTTCATTAACATTTATAATTATGACATTATATGGGTATTTTACAAAAAATGATTTAACAGATACAGGTAATTTATTATTAATGTTACTTATAGGAACTAGTTTATCATCATTATTTAATATATGTATAAATAGTGATATATTAACTTGGATTATTTCATATATAAGTATATTTATTTTTACTGGATTAATTGCTTTTGATACTTATAAATTGAAAGATATTAGTAAAAAATATAATGAAATTGATAATTGCTCAATAATAAAAAATTATTCAGTAATAGGAGCATTGATATTATATTTAGATTTTATAAATTTATTTTTAATACCATTAAAAATTAGTTATAATAAATATAATAAAAATAAAAATAATAATAAATCTTAAATATTAATTAATTATTTCCTAATATATTTATATTTAATTCTAATATTGAATTATGTATTTTAATTTTTATTAAATGTTCACCTACAATTTTTATAGGCTTATTTAAAATTATTTGATTTTTATTTATTTTTATATCTTTATTATTTAATATTTTTATTATATCTATTTTATTAATTGATCCAAATATTTTTTTTTCATCTATTAATTTCATATAAATTGTTAAATCATTTAATGATAATTTAATAATTTTATCTTTAATTTCTTTTATATATTTATTTTTATATTCAATTGATAAATTAACTTCATTTATTTTATTATTAATATTATTTATATTATTTTTTGTAGCTATAATAGCAAAATTATTAGGTAATAAAAAATTCATAGCATATCCATTTTTTACTAATACTATATTACCAATATTACCTAAATTATTTATTTTTTTTATTAAAATTATTTTTATCATTATATTAAATGTCTATCAGTATATGGAATTAATCCTATATATCTAGCTTTTTTAATTTCTTTAGATATTTTTCTTTGTATTTTTGATTTATTACCATTAATTCTTTTTGGTATTATTTTAAAATTATCATTAATATATTTTTTTAAAAAAATTATATTTTTATAATTTATAAAATAATTTATATCTAATTTATTTTTTTTAATTTTATTCATATTTTATATTTAATTTTAAATTTTTAATGAAAATTTTTTATAAAATTGTGTTTTAGTAATTAAAATTCTTATTATATTACTATTTAATTTAAAATTTTTTTCTAATTCTTTAATTATATTTACTATAACTTCTATATTCATTAATAAATATCTTCCGTTAGACATTTTTTTTATTAAATATGAAAATTTAATTATACCTAAATCTTCTATATTATGTATTAATCCATGTGAATTATTTATTATAGATGAATATTCATTAATTAAATTATCTATATCATTAAAATCTGATCTAAAAATTAAAACTATTTCATAATTTCTTTTCATATTATATATTTTTTTTAAGTTTTTGTCTTATAATTTCAAATAAAAATATACCTGTTGCTACCGATACATTTAAAGAGTTAATATTATTAATTGGTATCTTTACAATTTTATCACATTTACGTAAAATATTACTTCTTATCCCACAATGCTCTGATCCTACTATTAATGCTATATTATAATGATATAATTTAATTTTATCTAAATAAATATTAGATTTTAATGATGTTCCTATTACAACAAAATTTTTATCTTTTAATATTGATATAATATTACATATATTATTTACTTTTAGAATATTAATATTTTTTTCTATATTATATATTTTAGATACTTTTTCAACTGTTTTATTTATGGGGCATGAATTTCTATCTGTAATTATAATATTTTTAACATCAAAAGCATATGCGCTTCTTATACAAGATCCTAAATTCCTTGGATCTAATATCCTATCTAAAATTAAAATTAATTCTTCCTTATTATTTATACTTTTAAAAAAATTGTTTATATTTTTTATTTTAATCTCAAATTGATTTTTTTATTTATAATTTCTATAATTTTATTAACTAAAATTTTTTTTGATAAAATATCATTATCTATAAAAATACAATCATTCCACTTTTTTATATATGAAAATTGATTATTTAATAAATTTATAGTACTATTTATAGATAAATTTATCATTTCTTTATATGAAATTTTATTATCTATATACATCCACATTTCATTATATCCTATACATTTAATTGATTGCATATTTATATTTAAATCTTTTCTATCAAATAAACATTTAACTTCATTTTCTAAACCTATATCTAACATTTTATAAAATCTAAATTTTATTTTTTTTTTTAATATTCTTTTTTCTTTTAATATAAAAAATTTATTTATATTATATTTAAATTTAATTAATTTTTTATTACTATTGCTTAAACAAATTTCCATATATCTTATTATTCTATTATAATCATTTATATTTATATTAATATTCTTATTTATTTTTATAAAATCATATATATTATTTATATTATATTTTTTTATATATGATATTATATTTTCTTTTATAAAATCATTTTTATTAAAAATGGAAAACTCATTTAAAAAATATTTAAAATAAAACATAGTTCCTCCTACTAATATAGGAATTTTATTTAATTTTAAAATATTATCTATTTCATAATATAAATAATTACAAAATTCATATACAGAACAGCTTTGAGATGGATCTTTTATATTTATTAATTTATACGGAAATTTTAATAATGTATATTTATCTGGTTTATCTGTTCCTATATTCATATCTCTGTATATTAAAGCTGAATCTACACTAATTAACTCTATATGATTATAAAATATATCTTTTAAATATATAGATAAATCAGTCTTACCAGATGAGGTAGGTCCTATTATTAAAATAATATCTTTTATATTATTTTTAAATTTGATATTCATTTATAAAATGTTACTTCCCTTATATTATTTTTAATTTTAAATTTTAATATAATATCTGGTTTTAATATTGAATTTAAATTTATTTTATTTGGCCATTCTATTAAAAAAAAAAACAAACTTATTTTTTTTTTTATCTAATAAATCAAAAAAATTTAAATTTATTAATTCATTTAAATTATATAATCTAAATAAATCTATATGATATATTATATATTTTTTAATAAAATATTCTTTTATATATGTATATGTAGGACTATTTATATTATTAATATATCCAAAATTTTTTATAAATCCTCTACAAAAAGTAGTTTTTCCAGATCCTATTTCGCCAACAAAAATATTATAATTTTATTTTTATATTTACTTATATTATTAATAATAAATAAAGATACATTTTTACCAAAATTTTCCATATGTAAATTATTATATATTATGTTTTTATTATTCATTAAATTAAATTTAAAAATTTTTTATAAAAAATTAATTCTTTTATAGATTCATAAATATCAGATAATGCTCTATGTAAATTTTTTTTCTTAAAATTTATTAATGAATCTGGTTTACATATTTTTATCAATTCTTTTATAGAACTTACATCTAAATGTCTATAATGAAAATAATTTTCTAAATCAGGCATATATTTATATAAAAATCTTCTATCATGACTAACATTATTACCGCACATAGGAGATTTTTTATAATTTACCCACTTAGATATAAAATCTATAGTTTTATATTCTGCATATTTTTCATTTATATTACTATTTTTTACTTTATTTAAAAGACCACTATTTGTATGTGTATTTATATTCCATTTATCCATAACAGATAATTTTTCATTAGATTGATGAATTATTAAATCAGGACCTTTAGCTAATATATTTAGATTATAATCAGTTATTAAAGTAGCTATTTCTATTATTGTACATATATTTGGATCTAATCCTGTCATTTCCAAATCTATCCAAATTAAATTTTTATTATTTGTCATTTAGTTAATATTTAATAAATTTATTTTAAAATAATTAAAATAAAAAATTTTTAATATATTATAAAATATATATTTGATAAAATAAAATTAATTTAAAATTAATATAAAAATATAAAAATGTTTTATTTAAAAAAAAAAATAAATTATTTATTTGGACTTATATCTAATATAAGATTTAAATTTATAAGTAATATAATTATATTTATATATATAAAATTTTATAATATAAATTTAAATAATTTAATAGAAAAAGATTATAAAAAATATAATACATTTAATGATTTTTTTACTAGAAAAATAAATAATATAAATATAAATATCAATAATAATGCTCTAATATCACCAGCTAGCGGGACAATAACTCAATTAGGTAAAATAAGAAAATTAACAAATTTTAATATAAAAAATAATACATATTTTATAAAAAAACTTTTGGTTAATAAAAATTTTTTAATTAATTTAATAAAAAATGGTAGTTTTATAACTATATATTTATCCCCTAAAGATTATCATAGAGTTCATATATCATATTTTGGGAAATTAATATATATGATATATGTGCCTGGTAATTTAACAAGTATTAATAATTATTTAAATAGAAATTATATTAATGTAATAACAGAAAATGAAAGAGTAATATGTGTATTTAAAATAAAATTTGGTTATATAATTCATATTTTAATAGGGTCTATAATAGTAGGAAGTATAGAAACATCATGGCATGGTTTAGTAATACCTCCTAGAAATAATAAAATAATTGTATGGGATTATATTAAATATCCAAAAAATGCAAGAAAAATCTTTTTTTAAAAGGTGACGAAATAGCTAAATTTAAATTAGGATCAACTGTTGTAACTTTATTTTCAAAAAATATTTTTTTAGAAAAATTAAATATAAAAGATAAAATAAATATAGGAGAAAAAATAGCAAATATATATTAAGAAGAATAAAAATCAAATGAAATAGAATTTTTTAATTCATATAAATTTAAATATATCATAATTAATCTATCTATTCCTAAAGATACTCCAGAGCATTTTGGTATTCCTTTTTTTATAGAATATATAAAATTTTTATCTATTTTTATAATTGGAAGTTTTTTTTTAAATCTTATTTCATTTTGTTTTTCTAATATTTTTTTTTGACATAAATAATCTGTTATTTCATTAAATCCATTAGCTAGTTCTATTCCTTTAAAATATACTTCAAATCTATTAGATAAATTATTTTTTTTATTTATAGTAGAATTAAATGATTGATTTTTAGGGAAAAAATATATAAATATAGGATTTTTATGTCCTATTTTAGGTTTTATTAATAAATCAAAAGTTAACTCTAATAATGAATCTAAATCATATATTTTATTAACACTAATATTATTTTTTTTTAAAATATTAATTAATATATTATTATTACAATATAATGGATTTATATTCAAATATTTATAAAAAATATCTATATATTTTATAAATTTAGATTTTTTATAATTAAATATATTTTTTAATAATAAATCAGTTTCATTCATAATATCAAATAAATTTGATTTTAATTTATACCATTCTAGAATGGTAAATTCTATATTATGATATTTTCCATATTCATTATTTCTAAAGCTATGACATATCTGAAATATAGATTTACTTGGATTTCTTGATAATAATCTTTTCATATGAAATTCTGGACTTGTTATTAAATAATATTTATTATTATTTATATTTATATCTATAGGATTTAAATTATTATTATTATCTGAAAATTTACTTATTAAAGGAGTTTCAACTTCTATATAATCATTTAATAAAAAAAAATTTCTTATTTTATTTATTAAAAAAGATCTTTTAATTAAATTTTTAAATGATATATTATTCATTTTTTTTATCATTATATCTTTTTATTGATTTTATAATTTCACATTTAGAAAAATATGAATTTTCATATTTTATTATTTTTGAGAATTTATCTTTATCTAAAATTTTATAATTTTCAAAAAAAAATGTTATTTTATTTAATAAATCTTCATTTAATTCATTAATTTCATTAATATTAATATATTCTTTAGATATTTTATCACTAGGTAATGCTATTATTTTATTATCTTCTCCTGATTCATCTTCCATAAATAATATTCCTATTGGTTTACATTCTATAATCGATCCTATATGTAATTCATAATTTATTGGAATTACCACATCTAATTCATCTCCATCTAAAGATAAGGTTTTATTTATATATCCATAATTAAATGGATAAAATATAGGTGATTTTAAAAATCTATCTACATATATAAGATTATCTTTTTTAGAAAATTCATATTTAATGAATTTATTTCCTACTGGTATTTCTACAATAACATATATATTATTTGGTATATCTATTCCTGGTAAAAGTGTTTTAAAATTCATATTTATTAAAAATAAAGTTAATTTAAAATAAAAATATTATATAATTTATTATATAATTTTAAATAATAATATATATAAATTTAAAAATATATGATAAATAAAAATAAATTAGTTGTATTTAGTGGAATACAACCATCTGGTGATATAACTATAGGTAATTATATAGGTGTATTAAATAATATAATAGATATTCAAAATAAAGATGATAAAAAAAATTGTATTATATGTATAGCTGATTTACATTCTATAACATCATGTAAAAAAATAAATATAAAAGATAATATATTTAAAACGTTATCTTTACTTATAGCTTCTGGAATTAATCCAGATAAAACTTTAATATTTTTACAATCAAAAGTTATTGAACATTTAGAATTATTTTGGATATTATTATGTTATTCAAATTTTAATAAATTATCTAAAATGAATAAATTTAAGAAATTATATAAAAATGAAAGTAAAAATATAAAATTAGGAATATTAAATTATCCAGTTTTAATGTCTTCTGATATATTATTATATAATTCTAATATTGTATTAGTAGGAAAAGATCAAAAACAACATTTAGAATTTTGCAAATATATATCTATTAAATTTAATAATGAATTTGGTAATGTTTTTTTAATACCTGAAGTATACATAAAAAATTATTCATATATAATGTCACTAAATGATTGTAATAATAAAATGTCTAAATCTGATATTAATAAAAATAATTTTATATCTTTATTAGATAATAATAATATTTTATTTAATAAAATTAAAAATTCTATAACAGATTCAGAAATTCCTCCAAAAATATATTTTAATGAAATTAAAAAACCTGGAATTTCAAATTTAATAAAAATATTTTCTAATATTAGTAATACTTCTATAAAAGAAGTAGAAAATTATATGATAAATAAATCATATAATTTTTTAAAAAATGAACTTTATATTAATTTAAGTAAGAAATTAGGAGAGATACAAGAAAAATATTATTTTATTTTTAATGAAAAAAAATATTTAGAAAATTTAATAGTAAAAAATTCTTTAATAGCTAAAAATATAGCTAAAAAAAATATAAATAAAATAAAATCATATATTAATTTTTTTTAAAAAAAAATGTCAAAAATTTGTAAATTAACTAATAAAAAATCTATTTTTGGAAATAATAGATCAAATTCAATGAATAAAACTAGTAGGAAATTTAATATAAATTTCCAAAAAAAAAAAGTATACTTTCCTAATATTAATAAATTTTTAAAAATTAAATTATCAATTAAAGGTTTAAAATTATTATATAAAAAAATTAAAAATAATTAAAATATGAAAAGTTCAAGAGAAAAAATAAAATTACTTTCAAGTATATCTAATCATTTTTATACAACAACAAAAAGTAAAAAATTAAAATTAAAAAAAATAGAAATGAAAAAGTTTGATCCATTTATTAAAAAACATGTTTTATATAAAGAATGTAAGATAAATAAAAAAAAATAATTTTTTATTTTATATAATTATTTATTATATTTAATATTTCATCTATATATAAAGATGATTTTCCTATTAATAATCCATCTATAATATTATTATTTATTAAATCTTCACTATTATATGATGATATAGATCCTCCATAATAAAATTTTATTTTATTATTTATATTATCACAAAATGAATTTAAATAATTTTTTATAAAGTTAAAAACTTTATTTATATGTTCTTTACTGGCATAATTACCAGTTCCAATTGCCCATATAGGTTCATATGCTATAATAGAATTAAACATAATTTCTATTCCATATTTTTTTATTATTGTATTTATTTGTGAAATGCATATTTTTTCTGTTTTAAGATTTTCGTAGTCATTTAAATTTTCACCTATACAAAGTATAGGTGTTAATTCATTATTTTTAACACTAAAAAATTTTTCTGAAATATCATAATCACTTTCATTATGATATTTTCTTCTTTCTGAATGTCCTAATATAACATATGAAACTCCTATATCTTTTAACATTTTTGCAGATATTTCTCCAGTAAATGATCCATTTTCATTAATATCAACATTTTGAGAACATAAATATATTTCCTTATTTTTATTTATAATTTTATAAGAATAATCTAAATATAATATTGGAGGAGAAAAAATTACTTTTATATATTTTTTTTTATGTTCATCTAATGTTTTAAAAAAATTAATTAACTTTTTTAAAAAAATATTTATTAATTTTTTATTACCATTTAATTTCCAATTACATATTATAGTTATATTTTTCATTTTAATTACCAATATTTTTCATATGAAAATATATTATTATAATTATTTAATTTTTTATATTTTTTTAATATTATATATTTTATTTCTTTTATCATATTTTCGTTTCCACATATCATAATATGATCATTAGTATTTATTTTTTTATTTAAGTATGATTCTAGAAAACCATTATATATTAAATTTGATATTTTACCATTTATATATTCTTTTTTAATTTCACTACTAGTTAATACTAATATTTCTATAATATTATTTAATTTATCTTTTATATTATTTATTATATTTTTATAAAAAAAATCTTCTGAAGTTTTTATAGAATATATAAGTATTATTTTTTTAAACTTTTCTATAAAAAAATTTTTATTATATCCTCTTAATATTGATAAATATGGACCTATTGCTGTTCCATGTGATAACATCCATAATGTATTACAATTTGGAATGTTCATAATATTAAAATTACCAAAAGACTTTTTAGTAATTAAAAATTCAAATCCTGGTTTGCTATTATATAAAAAATTACTTACTTTACCATTGTTTATTCTACTTATATAAAATTCTAAAAATTTACTTTTTGGTGGATTTACATAAGAATATGATCTTTGTATTTCTATATTATTAATTTTAAATTTTATTTTTGAAAATTGACCTGCTATAAAATTATTTATTTCAGATTTAAAAATAAAACTAAACAAATAATCATTTATTTTTTTTAACTTTATAAGTTTAGCTTTTATCCACATTTTTATAATAAAAATTTATTAATATCATTATTTATTTCATTATCTTCATTTAAATTTAAATTTATATACTCTTTATCTATTAATATTCTTTTACCTTTATATATATGTGCATTAAATGATATATTTTCCATTAATTTTTCTAATATAGAATATAATCTTCTAGCGCCTAAATTTTCATATTTTATATTTTCATCCCATGCTTTTTCAGATATATATTTTATTGCAAATTCTGTAAATTTTATTTCTGCACCTTCAGTTGATAGTAATGATATATATTGATTTATTAAAGAACTATGAGATTCTGTTAAAATTTTTTCAAAATCTTCTTTTCTTAAAGATTCTAATTTAACTTTAATTGGAAATCTACCTTGAAGCTCTGGGATAAGATCAGTTGGACTAACATTATGAAAAGCTCCAGATGCTATAAATAAAATATAATCTGTTTTTACAACTCCATGTTTAGTTGATACATTACATCCTTCTACTATAGATAATAAATCTCTTTGCACACCTTCTCTAGAAACATCTAATCCAGAAGAGCTACTTCTTGATCTACATATTTTATCTATTTCATCTATAAACACTATACCGTTTTGTTCGACTAATTCTATAGATTTGTTTTTTATTTCATCTATATTTAAAAGTTTATTTGATTCTTCTTCTAATAATAAAATTCTAGCCTCTTTTATCTTAGTTTTATAAGTTTTATATTTTTGATTAGATATGTTTTTAAATATATATTGAAGTTGACTAACCATCTCTTCCATTCCTGGAGGAGATACTATTTCTATACCTAATGAAGATGTTAGATTAAATTCTATTTCTTTATCTTCTAATAAACCTTTTTTTAATTTACTTCTTATATCTGTTCTAATAGAATTATTATTTATATTTAATTTATCATCTTCTAATATTATTAATAGATCTATAATTTTTTCTTCTACTATTTTTTTTGCCAAAGTTTTATTTTTTTTTATAAGTTTAGATTTAATCATTTTAAATGATATATCTGTTAAATCTCTTATTATAGAATCAACATCTTTACCTACATATCCGACTTCTGTAAATTTTGTAGCTTCTACTTTTATAAATGGAGCATTTGATATTTTTGATATTCTTCTTGCTATTTCAGTTTTACCTACTCCAGTAGGGCCTATCATTAAAATATTTTTAGGTATTATTTCATTTCTTATCAATTTATTTAATTGCATTCTTCTCCATCTATTTCTTAATGCTATAGCAACTGCTTTTTTAGCATTATATTGTCCTATTATATATTTATTTAATTTATCAACAATTTCTTTTGGTGTCATCATTGTAAACATTTTTGAAACTCTTCTATTTATTAGATGATAATTCTTCTATTATAAAATTATTATTTGTATATATGCATATTTCACTTGCTATATTTAATGATTCTTTAACTATTAATTTTGCAGATAATTTTGTATTTTTTATTAAAGCTTTTGCTGCAGATTTAGCATATAACCCTCCAGATCCTATAGCAATTAAATCATCATCTACTTGCATAACATCTCCATTTCCAGTTATTAGTAATGATATGTCTTCATTTATTACTATTAACATAGTTTCTAATTTACGTAAAATTTTATCCATTCTCCAATCTTTAGATAATTCTATAGAAGATTTTAATAAATTACCTTGATAAAATTCTATTTTTCGTTCTAATAATTCTAATAATGTAAATGAATCGGAAGTACTTCCAGAAAACCCTGATATTATTTTACCATCATATAATTTTTTTATTTTGCATACATTATTTTTAATAATACTTTCACCAAAAGTAGCTTGTCCATCACCACCTATAGATACAAATTTATCTTTTCTAACAGTTAATATTGTTGTCATAATTAGTTACCTTTTATATATAAAATAATTTTATATTATTAATAATATATTAAAATTAATTTAATTTAAATAAAAATATTGTTTATTATTATAAATAATTAAATATTTAATTTTTAATATATAATTTATAATATGAAGTTAATTTAATAATTTTTTAAAGTTAATATGAAAAAAATACATCCTAAAATAAATAAAATATTATTTACATGTTCATGTGGTAATAAAAAATATATTTGGTCTATATTAGTAAAAGATATAAATACTGATGTTTGTAATATATGTCATTCTTTTTATACAGGTAAGCAAAAAATAAATAAGAATATAGGAAGAATAAAAAAATTTAATATTAAATTTAATTAATTTTTATTAAAAAATTAATTAAATTAATTTACATAAATTAATTTAATTAAAATTTTATTAATTTATTATATGGATAATAAATAATGAGAAAAATGTTAGTTAATGCTAGACATAAAGAAGAATTAAGAGTTGCTATAATAGATAATGAAAATTTATTATATGATTTATATATAGAAAATATGAATTATGAACAAAAAAAATCTAATATATATAAAGGTAAAATAGTAAAAATAGAACCTAGTCTAAATGCAGCTTTTGTAGATTATGGTTGTGAAAAAAATGGATTTCTTTCAATAAAAGAAATAAATGATAGTTTTTTTATAAAAAAAAAATTAGATATAAAAGTTGGTATAAAAGATATATTAAAAGAAAATCAAGAAATAATGGTACAAGTAAATAAAGAAGAAAGAGGTAAAAAAGGGGCTTATTTAAGTACGTTTATAAGTTTAGCTGGATCTTATTTAATATTAATGCCAAATAATCCTAATGTATTAGGAATATCTAGAAGAATAAAAAAAGAATTAAAATTTAAATTAAAAGATTTAATTTCAAAATTAATAATACCTGAAAATATGGGTATAATAATAAGAACTTCTGGGATTAATAAATCATTAGATGATTTACAAACTGATTTAAATATGAAATTAGATCATTGGAATATAATCAGCAAAATATATAAAGAAAAAAATAATCCATCTATTATATATAATGAAAATAATATAGTTATTAAAATATTTAGAGATTATTTAAATAATGATATAGATGAAATTATAATAGATGAATTAGAAATATTAGAATTATCTAAGGAATATTTAAAATTTCTTGGAAGAAATGATTTTATAAAAAAATTAAAATTACATGTAAATAATATTCCATTATTTTATAAATTTAATATAGAATCTCAAATAAAAACTATATTTAAGAAAAAAGTAAATTTACCATCCGGCGGATCAATAATAATAGATTCAACAGAAGCATTAACATCTATAGATATAAATTCTTCTAAATACACTAAAGGTATAAATATAGAAGAAACAGCATTAAATACAAATATAGAAGCTGCAAAAGAAATAGTTCGTCAAATAAAATTTAGAGATTTAGGAGGATTAATAGTAATAGATTTTATAGATATGCTTAAAGAAAAAAATAAGAAAGATATTGAAAATTTAATAAATAAATTAGTTTTAGAAGATAGATCTAAAGTACAAGTGGGTGTGATATCAAAATTTGGTTTATTAGAATTGTCTAGACAAAGAATAAATAATTCTATAAATGAATTTAATAATTATATATGTCCTAGATGTGAAGGGATTGGTTATATAAAAACTAATAAAAATTTAACAATATATATATTAAGAATTATAGAAGAAAAAATACTTAATAAAGATGTAAAAGAAATACATATAATAGTTCCTGTTATAATAGGAACTTATTTATTAAATGAAAAAAGAAATATTATAAATGAATTAGAATATAAAAATTTAAAAAAAATAGTAATAATACCAAGCGAACAAATAAAAACGCCTAATTATACTATAAATACTTTTAATAATATTAATAACACAATAGACTATTCATTATTTAAAATTAATAAAAAAAAAATAGATATATGTGAATATATAAATAAAAATAATAGCAAATTAAACAATAAATATATAAATTTTGATATATATAAAAAATACAATAATAAAAAATTATATAATATAAAATTATTTTATAATAATATTATTAATAAAATTAATATAATAAAAAACTTTTTTATTAATAAAATTATAAATAAAAAGAAGGAGTAGAGATTCGAACTCTAGAATATTATAAAATATTTCTGGTTTTCAAGACCAGTGCCTTCAACCACTCGGCCACTCCTCCAATTTTATATATATTATAATTTATTTTTTAAAAAAATGAAACTAAAAAAAAATAAAATAATTATTATTAAATTTATAAAAAAATTTTATAAAAAATATGGAATTTCACCAAATAAAAAAATGATTATATTCTTTTTAAAAGAAAATAATATAGTATTATATGATCATAATAATTATATAGATTCATTTTTTAAAGAAAATATAAATTCAATATATGAAAAATTAAATATACCTAAACCAAATAATAATTGCTTTATTTAAATATATAAAATTTTAAATTATTTATATTAAGTATTTAATTATTTTATTAAAATTTACTTTTTTATCATTTTTAAAACAAATTATTAATATAAATAAATATAAATTTTTATTAACAATATCTATTATATAATTTCTATTATTATTAGATTTTACTGATATATCTATATTATTTAATATTCTTATTAAAATATATAAGTTATATATATTTAATCTATTTATTATATTTATAATATATCTGTATCTATATTTACTTATATTAGTATTTTTTAAAATGTTTAATACAATTATTTTACTTTTATTTTTTAAAAAATATATTAATTTTATATATTTATCTAATATTTTTAATATATATATAATATTTACATTTTTATTTTTTAATATATTTATTAAATTATAATTAGATAATTTTTTATTACCTTTTAATATTGAATCTAAAAAATTTATTATAATTAAATTTTTACATTCTATAAAATTTTTAACTTTATATAATTCATTTATATTTTTATTATTTTCTTTTATATTTTTTATTATATATATAAATTCTCTACTATTAAGTTTATATATTAAATATAATTTAGATATTATTATTTTATTCTTTTTTTTTAAGAAAAAAGAAAATTTTGTATATTTATATAAAAAAAGTTTGAATTCATTTTTATTATTAATAAAGCAATTTACTAGTAATAAATTATCTTTTTTTATTAAATTTAATTTTTTTAATAAAAAATCAATATCTTTAATTGATATTAATATTTTTAATATAAAAATAAAATTATTTTTTTTTAAAAAATCTAACTTAAATAAATTTATATCATTTATATTTATTATTATTAAATTATTTTCATTAAACATATTAATATTTTTTAAAAAAATATTAGTATCACTTAATTTATATAAATTATATACATAATTTATATTTTTATATTTTATAAATAATTTTGATATATTTTTACATATATTTTCAATTAAAAAAATATTATTTCCATATATTATAATTATATTTTTTTCAATATACTTTTTATAATTTTTATAAATTTTATTTAATCTATATACTTTTATTATATTCATTAATTTTATTTAAAAATAAAATTTATTAATTTATTTTTTATAAAAATTATATTATATTTTTTATTTTCTATTATCTTAAATATTATTAATTTATTTTTTATAATTTTAAATATTTCATCTTTTTCAGTATCTTTTTTTATATATATCCTATCTTTAATTTTACCATTTATTCCTATTAAGAATAAAATTTTTTTTTCTATATTTAAAAAAGGATAATAATTTTCTATTTTAGGCCAATTTTCATAATCAATTGAATTTTTATTACCTAATTTTTTCCATATTACAAAACTTATATGAGGTGCAAAAGGATATAATAATTTTATTATTATTAAAAATGTTTTTTTTAATAATATATAGTTAAAATTATTACTATTTAATATAGTAATTAATTCATTTGTTAATTTCATTAATATTGATATTATAGAATTAAAATTATTTTTATTCATTAAATTAGTAACAAATATTATATTTTCATTTAATTTTAAATAAAAATCTAGTTCTAATTTTGATATTTTATTATTATTATTATTATTTTTACATTTTATTTTATCTGATATATTCCATATTCTGTTTAAAAATCTATATACTCCTATTATATTAGTTTCATCCCATAACATATCATGTTCTATTGGAGATGAAAATATTATAAATATTCTTAATGTATCAGCTCCATATTTTTTTATTATATCAATAGGATTTATGCCATTATTTTTTGATTTAGACATTTTACTTATCCCGCCATATATAACTTCTTTATTTTTATATAATATTCTATTATTATTTATAATAATATCTTTTTGAGATATCCATATTTTATTTTTATTTTCATCTATAAAATAATATGTTTTAGAATTAACCATTCCATGACATAATAATTTATTTACTGGTTCTTTAGTTTTTAAAAATCCAAAATCATTAAATAATTTATGATAAAATCTAAAATATAACAAATGCATAGTAGAATGTTCTATTCCTCCTATATATTGATCTATTGGTAACCAGTAATTTGCTGATTTTTTATCTATTATATTAAAATTATAATTAGGACACGTAAATTTTATATAATACCATGATGATTCTATAAATGTATCAAATGTATCTTTTTCAATTATCCCTATTTTTTTATTTATCAAAATTTTAATATTTTTACTATACTCATCATAAGTTAAACTTAAAGGTATTTTATTATTTGGTATTAAATATATTTTTTTATTAATATTAACTGTTGGAATTATAGCTCCCCAATATCTTTGTCTAGATATACACCAATCTTTTAAATTAAATTTTATTTTTTTAACTAAAATTTTTTTTTCAAATAAAAATTTTATTTTATCTTTTATATTTTCTTTTTTATCTATAAATATATCAAAATAAAAAAATGAATAATATGAAAAAAAATTTACTTTTAGTTTATTATATTTTTCATAATATATATTATTTATTTTTTCAGAGATAATATTTAAATTTTTATTTTTAAGTAAAAATTTTATCATATACTTTTTATCAAATATTTTTATTGATATATATTTTTTATTTAATGGATTAAAAACTTTTATATTATCATCTTTATTTAATATATTTTTTTTTATTAAAATATTATCATTTGACATCATTATGTAGGATGCATTAATAAATTCATATATATTATTTATATATAAAAACAATTTATATTTATTATCCCTTATATTAATATATAAATGTATTTCTAACCATTTTATTTTACCTATCCAATTGCTTTGCATAAGTTTTACTTTATTAGGCCAATTTTTTAGAAATTTTAAATTTTTTAATAATTTATTTGAATATTTAGTTATTTTTAAGAACCATTGTTTAATTTTTATTTTTTTAGTTATTGAGTTACATCTCCAACATTTGTCATTTATTACTTGTTCATTTGCTAATACTGTTTTATCTGTTTTACACCAATTAACTTCTGATAACTTTTTATAAGCAATATTATTTTTATATAATTTTTTAAAAAAAAATTGTTCCCATTTATAATAATCTGGAAGGCAAGTTATTATTTCTCTATCCCAATCAAAACTAAATCCTAACATTTTTATTTGTTTTCTCATATTATATATATTTAATGCAGTCCATTCCTTAGGATTTATATTATTTTTTATAGCTGCATTTTCTGCTGGTAGGCCAAATGCATCCCATCCTATTGGATATAAAACATTTTTTCCTAACATTCTTTGAAATCTTGATATTATATCTCCTATAGTATAATTTCTTATATGACCTATATGTAAATTTCCTGATGTGTACGGAAACATTGATAAACAATAATATTTTTTTTTATTAAAATCTTCTTTTACACTAAAAGTTTTATTTTTATACCAATATTTTTGTATACAACTTTCTATTGATTTATGAGGATAATTTTTCATCTTATCTATTTTATATATGGATTTAATATATTAAATTTTTTTAATAGTTTTATTTCTATATTTTTCATTTTATAAAATTTATTATTATTTATATGATCAAACCCTAATAAGTGTAAACATCCATGTATTATGATATGAGCCCAATGATCATTTATTTTTTTTTTATATACTAAAGATTCTTCTTCTATTATGTTTTTACATATTACTAAATCACCATAATAATTATATTTTTTATTAAAGATATTTATATTTTTAAATGATAATATATTAGTATAATTATATATACCTCTAAATTTAAAGTTTAAATATCGTATTTTATTTTTATTAACTATTACTATTGTTATTTCTATTTTTTTTTTATTTTTATATTTAAAAACAGATTTAACCCACATATTAATATTTTTATAATTAGGTATATTATTTTTATTTGTATTAATATACTTTATATTTATTTTCATTTTACACAAAATATTTTATTATCTATAATTAAAAATTTATAAACTATAATATCAAATTAAAATTTAATATAATTAAATGATAAATATATTTAACACATTTACCAAAAAAAAAGAAAAAATATCTTTTGTAAAAAATTCTAATATGAACATATATGTATGCGGGATAACTGCATATGATAGATGTCATTTAGGACATGGAAGATTATTTATAATATTTGATATTTTAATAAAATATTTAAAATATTTAGGATATAAAATCAATTATGTAAGAAATATTACAGATATAGATGACAAAATAATAAATATATTAAATTTATCAAAAATTAATATAGATATTTTTGTAAATAAAATTATAAGTCAGATGTATAAAGATTTAGATCATATAAATATATTAAGACCCAATATTGAACCTAAAGTTAGAGAAAACATAAATTTAATAATAAATAATATAGATATATTAATAAAAAATAATAATGCATATATAAATAATGGTAATGTATTGTTTTCAGTAAATTCATTTAATAAATATGGTATATTATCTAATCAAAAATTATCTTTATTAAAAGAGAATTTAAATATTATAAATAAAAATGATAAATCAGATTTTTTTTTATGGAAAAAAACAGAAAAAAATGATAAATATTATTGGAAAACAAAATGGGGAAATGGTAGACCTGGGTGGCATATAGAATGTACTGCATTAAGTAATAAATTTCTTAATAATAATATTAATATACATGGAGGAGGTATAGATCTATTATTTCCTCATCATGAAAATGAATTAGCTCAGTCATTTTGTATATTAAATAGATATAATGTAGATATATGGATGCATGTAGGATCAGTAAATATGTTTAATAAAAAGATGTCAAAATCAAATGGAAATTTTGTATATTTGGATGATATATATAAAATATTTCATAAAGAAACAATAATACATTATTTAATTGGAATTAAACATTACAGAAAATCATTAAATTTTGATTTTAATACTTTAAAAGTATCTGATAATTTTATAAGAAAATTATATATATTATTATATGAAAATAATTTTAATATTAAAAAAACAATTTATATAAAAAATGAATTTATGATTAAATTTTATAAATATATAAATGACGATTTAGATATACCAAAAATATGTTCTTTATTATTACATATTTCAGAAGAAATTGTAAAATTTAAAAATAAAATTAATATTATAAATATGTTATTAAATCAAATGGTAAAAATATCTAATTTTATAGGTTTATTAAAATCTGATCCAAATGACTTTTTTAATTTTTATAAAAAAAAGAATAAAATAAATATAAATTGTATAGAAAATTTAATAAATAAAAGAAATATAGAAAGAGAAAAAAAAAATTGGAAAATTGCTGATGATATAAGATCTTATTTAATAAGTAATGGAATAATAATAGAAGATAATAAAAATAAAACAAAATGGAAATTTAGATAAATTTATTTTATTACCCAGGACGAGACTTGAACTCGTATAGCATTTAGCTGAGGGATTTTAAGTCCCTTGTGTATACCTTTTCCACCACCTGGGCTTTAGACGCGTCCTGGAATTGAACCAGGATAAGCGGATTTGCAATCCGCTACATATTCCATTCTGTCAACGCGCCAAAATACGCTGCAGAGCGGAAGACGAGATTTGAACTCGCAACCTTAATCTTGGCAAGATTATACTCTACCTATTGAGTTACTTCCGCAAATATTCGTTTATTTTACTTAAAATATTACATTTTACATCATTTATTTCTAAATTAGAATTTATTTTTATATATTTTATATTATTATTTAATATATCTTCTTTATAAAAATTATTAATTTTTATAATATTATAATTATATTCATTTATTCTATTTTCTATTATTTCTTTTTTATCATCATCTCTTATTTCTAATTTATCACCAGTTATATCATCTAATTCATTATTTAATGGAGGATTATATATCATATGATATATTCTTCCTGATTTTTTATGTATTCTTCTTCCTAAAATTCTATTTATTAATATATCTTTTTCTATAAATAACTCAATTATTATATCTATTTTTATATTTAAATTATATATTATATTAGCTTGATTATATGTTCTAGGAAAACCATCAAATAATATATTTTTATTTTTATTTAAATTTATAAATTTTTTTAACAATTCAACTACTATATTATCATTTACTAATTTACCTGAATTCATTATATTAGATATATCATTATTTTTATTATTTAATATTTCATTTCTTAATATATCTCCTAAAGAAAAATGTAATAAATTAAATTCATTAGATATAAATTTACTATGTGTTCCTTTACCTGATCCAGGAGGTCCTAAAATTATTATATTCATATTAACAGTAAAAAGTATTTATTATAATTAATTCAAATCCTATTTTATCATTTGGATATACATCTATATTTTTTTTACCTTTTAAAAATATATTAGTATGATTTTTTATATTTTCAATAGAATATTTATTAGATAAATTTTTTATTTTTAACATGATATTATCATTATAAAAAAAATTTATATTATTAATTTTATTAATTTTAAATATCATTATATTATACAATAATGTTAATATTTCATCTATATTATTTCTATAATTTATATTATCTTCATTATTGTTTATAATATTAAAAATTAAATCTATTTTTTTTATCATTATAAAATATATTATATCTAATATAATATCTATATTATATAGACCTAATAATATATTTGTATCTTTAGTATTAATTTTTCCATTACCAATTATTGATAATTGATCTATTAAATTTAAAGCATCTCTCATACTTCCGTCAGAAAATCTAGATATTATATTTAATGAATAATTATCATAACTAATATTTTCATTATTTAATATATAGATAAGTCTTTTTTCTATATCTTTACTATTTATTTTTTTTAAATTAAAATTTATACATCTAGATATTACAGTATCTGGAATTTTATATATATCTGTTGTAGCTAATATAAATTTTATATAAATTGGAGGCTCTTCTATAATTTTTAATAAATATGAAAAACTTTGTTTAGATAACATGTGTATCTCATCTATTATATAAACTTTATATTTTCCTTTAACTGGAAAATATTTTATCCCTTCAAATAATTCTTTTATATCTTCAACTTTTGTTTTTAATCCTGCATTTATTTCTATCAAATCAATAAAAGAACATTCATTTATATTTATACAATTTTTACATATATTACATGGAAAATTATTATCAAATACTTTATTTTCACAATTAAATGTTTTTGCTAATATTCTTGCTATAGTGGTTTTACCAGTACCTTTATTTCCATAAAATAAATATGCATGATGAGTTTTATTTAAATTAAAACTATTTTTTATAAAATTAACTATTGTATTATGACCTACAACATCATTAAATATTTTAGGTCTCCATTTTCTATATAAAACCTCATATATTTTATTATTCATTATTATTTAAAATTTTCCACATTGAGCTTTATTTCTTAATATATGATCCATAAGTGTAATTAATACCATAGATTCAGCTATTGGTACAGCTCTTATACCTACACATGGATCATGACGTCCTTTAATTTCTAATTTAACTTCTTCTCCTAATTTATTTATAGTGTTACATTTTAATAATATACTAGATGTAGGTTTTAAAGCTATATTAATTATAATATCTTGACCAGTACTTATACCTCCTAATATTCCGCCACAATGATTACTTAAAAATCCATTTTTTGACATTTCATCTCTATTTTCACTTCCTAATTTTTCCACGACATCAAATCCATCTCCGATTTCAACTCCTTTTACTGCATTTATACTCATTAACGAATGAGCTAAATCAGCATCTAATTTATCAAATACAGGCTCTCCTAATCCTATTGGTATATTTTCTGATATTATAGTTATTTTAGCCCCTATTGAATCTCCATTTTTTTTAATATTCCTTATTAATAAATCTATATCATTTATTTTATTAGGGTCAGGACAAAAAAATGAATTTTTATTAATAAAATTATAATCTTTTAATTCACATGATATATTTCCTATTTTTGATAAATACCCTTTTATATTTATATTAAATTTTTCTTTTAAAAATTTTTTAGCTATTGAGCCTGCAGCCACTCTTATAGCAGTTTCTCTAGCTGATGATCTACCTCCTCCTCTATAATCTCTTATTCCATATTTTTTTTCATATGTAAAATCAGCATGACCTGGTCTAAATATATCCTTTATTGATTCATAATCTGAAGATCTAAAATCATTATTTTTTATTAATAAACCTATACTTGTTCCTGTAGTTATACCATTAAATATACCAGATAAAATCTCTATTTTATCACTTTCTCTTCTAGGAGATGTATATATAGATTGACCTGGTTTTCTTCTATCTAAATCTTTTTGTATATATTCTTCATTTATATTAATTCCTGGAGGCATCCCATCTATTATCCCTCCTATAAATGAACCATGAGATTCTCCAAAGGTAGTTACACGAAATATTTTTCCAATAGTATTTCCAGCCATTTTAAAACCTTTATTTTATACTTTTTTTAAAAAAAAAATTTTATTATTTTTATTAGTTTTTATCCAATTAAATTTTAAATTAGGATATTTTTTTTTTAATAATTTATAATTATTTCCTATTTCACATATTAAAATTCCATTTTTATTTAAATAATTTAATGATGAATTTATTATTTTTTCTATAAACTTTAATCCATTTTTACCTCCGTATAATCCTTTAATTGGTTCGTTTTTATATTCTTTAGGTAGATTTATAATATCAATATAATTAAGATATGGAGGATTAGAAACTATTAAATCATATTTATTTAATATTTTATTAAATAAATTAGATCTTATTAAATTTATTCTATTATCCATTTTATAATAAATTATATTTTTTTTAGATATTAATAATGATTTTTGTGATATATCTGAAGCATCAATTTTAGATTTTTTATATATAAAAGCTAATAATATAGCTAAACATCCACTTCCAGTACATAAATCTAATATTAATTTTGGATTTTTTATAATTTTTTTTATATATTTATTTTTTATTATACCGCCTATAGGCGATCTAGGAATAATAGTGTTTTTATCTATAAAAAATAGTAATTCATAATATATTGATCTATTAATTAAATAAAAAATTGGTTTTTTATTATAAATTCTTTTTTTTATAATATTAATTAATATTTCTTTTTTACTATTCTCTATTTTTAAATTATATAAATATTTATAATAATAAAATGGAACATCTAATATATAAAATATTAAAAATTTTATTTCTTCAAACAAATTATTAAATCCTGGACTTTTTATATTATTATTTTTTGATATTTTTTTAGCCCAAATAATTAAATTATATAAATTATCTATTTTATAAATATCATTTTGTATATTATTCAAAAATGTTTTATTTAAAATAATTAATAAAATACTTACAATTAAATTTAATTGTAAATGTATTTATATATAAAATCAATAAAATTTAAGTTAATATATAAGCCGGATTCTGTCTAGGATAATCATTTATCTAGGCTAATATTCATATATTAGCTCAATCAGCTTACCTTAAGGAAAAAAATGAGTTCTATCCTTTATTTTAGCCTTTCTCCAGGCGGAGTTTACATATAAAATTTGTTACCAAATTTTATGATAAAATCTTACTTTATCAAATTTCACCCTTACTTTTAAAAAAAAAAGCGGTATATTTCTTGTTGCACTTTTCATAGATTCACATCTTCCAGTTATTATCTGGCGCCATTGAACTCTGGAGCCCGGACTTTCCTCTACTTAAAATAAATAAATAGCGATTATCTAATTAACTTTATTATTAATTAAAATTTTATATATTATATTTTTATTAATATTAAATATTTCAGATAAAGTATACAATATTTTTTTATTATTTTTTTCATATAATATATCTATTATTTTTTTTATTTTATTTATATTTATATCTTTATAATCTTCAGAATCATCCCCTCCTATTAATAATACTATTTCTCCTTTATTATATTTTTTATTTTCTAAAATTTTTAATAAACTTATAATATCAGTCCTTATAAAATTTTCATATTTTTTTGTTATATCTTTTGCTAACACAATATTTCTTTTTTCCCCAAATATATTTATCATATCATTAAGAGAATTTATAATTCTATTATAACTTTCATAAAATATTACAGTTTTTTTTTCAAATTTTATGCTTTTAAATAAATCTATTCTTTTATTTTTAGTTCTAGGTATAAAACCTTCATAACAAAATTTATTAATTGGTAATCCAGATGCTGATATTGCAGCTATAGCGGCGCATGGCCCTGGAATTGGGATAATATTTATATTTAATTTTATTGCTTCTCTAATTAAAAAATAACCTGGATCATTTATTAATGGTGTTCCTTTGTCAGATATTATAGCTATACTTAATTCATATTTTAATATTTCATTTAATATTTTTTTTGATTTATATTTTTCATTAATATCATTAAATGATAATATTTTTTTTTTTATAGAAAAAAAATTTAATAATTTAGAACTTATTCTTGTATCTTCAGTTAAAATATAATTAACATTATCTAATATATTTAATGATCTAAAAGATATATCATTAATATTGCCTATTGGTGTTGAAACAATATATATAGTTTTACTACATATAGGAATTTTATTTAAATTACTTAATAACTTATCTATGTTCATTTATAATAAAATATTTAATATGTTTATAAAAAAATTAATAAAATTAATTTTAATGTCATTATTAATTAAAACAAATTTAGATTATAGAAAAGTAAATGTACAAATATATGATCTATTTAATAGATTTAAATTAAATAACATTATAAAAAAATATAAACATAATAATAGAATAATAATATTATTAAATAATAAAAATGTAATTATTTTAGGACAAGTAAAATCTATAAATGATATACATAAAATAGAAGAAGAAATAAATAAAAATTTAAATATAAATATAATAAATGAATTAAGATGTACAAATTATTTGAAATTAAATAATATTATCCGTGATAAATTAACTACATTACATGTACATATTAAATTTTTATTTAATATAAATATAAATAAATTTAATCATAAGATTTTTACTGAAAATAAAGAAATATTTATAATAGGAAAAATAAGTAATAAAAATAGAATAAATATGGAAAAAATTTTAAATAAAATTAATAAAAATAATTTTACTATAATAAATACAAATTAAATTTTATCTTTTAGAAAATTGAGGTCTTTTTCTTGATTTTTTAAATCCATATTTTTTTCTTTCTACTATTCTAGAATCTCTAGTTAAATATCCTACATCTTTTAATATTTTTTTATAATTATAATCATATTTGATTAAAGCTCTTGATATACCTAATCTTATAGATTCAGATTGTCCAGTATTACCTCCTCCTTTTACTGTTATATAACAATCTATTTTATCATTAAGATTTAATATATTTATTGGATTTAATATATTTAATATATCTATTTCTCTATTAAAATATTTTTTTAAATCAATATTATTAATAACAATTTTACCATTACCATTTTTTAAAAAAATTCTAGAGGAAGAAGTTTTTCTTCTACCTGTAGCATAATACACTATTTCTTTCATTCTATTAATTTTATATTTTTAATTTAATTGGATTTTGAGATATATTTTTATAATTTGAATCTTCATATATTTTTAATTTCCTTAATATAATTTTACTTATATTATTTTTTGGTAACATTCTTCTTATAGATTCTCTTATTATAAAATTAGAATTTTTATTTAATAAATCTTTAAATTTTATAGATTTCAAATTACCAATATAACCAGTATACTTAAAGTATGTTTTATCAAAATATTTTTTTCCAGTTATTTTTATTTTTTTTGAATTTATTATTATAATATAATCACTTATATTTATATAAGGTAAATATTCTATTTTATTTTTACCTTGCAATAATATAGATATTTTACTAGATAAACGCCCTAAAATTTCATTTTCTGCATCTATTATATACCATTTAACAGTATTTTTAATTTTCATTTTTATATTTTAAAAGAATATTAAAAAAAAATATATATTTTTTTTTAAAAAATAGTAGAATTTATTATTTTTTTTTATTATTATAAATATAATATTTATAATAAAATTTAAATATTATTATTAATTAAATTATAAATAAATATGAAAAAAATATCATTATTAATTGTTATATGTTTAATAAAAATATTAGATATTAATTATTTATATGCTTCATCAATAATATTTGGTGATCAAAATAAAATAAGTATATCTAATATGGTAGAAAAAGTTCTACCATCTGTAGTTAATATCTATGTAGAAGGATCAAAAAAATCAAAAAATTTTATTCCTAAAGAGTTTAAACATTTTTTTGAACCGGAATTATTTAATAGAAATAATAATAAATATAAACAATTTGAAGGTTTAGGTTCAGGAGTTATAATAAACTCTAAAAAAGGATATATAGTTACAAATAATCATGTTGTAAATGGAGCTAATCTTATAAAAGTTCAATTATATGATGGAAGAGAATTTAATGCTAAGTTAATAGGTTGTGATGAACAAACAGATTTGGCATTATTAAGAATTTTTTCATTTAATGACTTAGTTGAAATTAAAATAGCCGATTCAGATAATATAAGAATTGGAGATTTTGTTATAGCAATAGGTAATCCATTTGGATTAGGTCAAACGGTTACATCTGGTATTATATCAGCTTTAGGAAGAAGTGGATTAAATATTGATGGGTTAGAGAATTTTATACAAACAGATGCTTCTATAAATAAAGGTAATTCTGGAGGTCCATTAATTAATTTAAATGGTGAATTAATAGGTATAAATACTGCTATATTAGCACCTAATGGTGGGAATATAGGGATAGGATTTGCTATACCTAGTAATATAGTTACTAATTTAAGTAAACAAATAATAAATTATGGAGAAGTTAAAAGAGGACAATTAGGAATAAGAGGTACTGAATTAAATTTTGATATAGCTCAAGCTTTAAATATAAATATAAGACAAGGAGCATTTGTTAATGAAGTTATAACTGGATCAGCGGCAGATAAATCAGGTATAAAAGCAGGTGATATAATTATATCTATAAATAATAAACCTATAAAAAGTTTTTCAGAATTAAGAGTTAAAATAGGTATAACTTCTCCTGGAGAAACAATTAAATTAGGAATATTAAGAAATAATAAAATAAAATTCTTTTCTGTTATATTAGATAGTAGTATATCTTCTGTTTCAGGTAAAAATATATTATATCCATTGTTAAAAGGAGCTAAATTTAAAAATTATAAATCTAGTAATGGATTAGTAGGTATAATTGTTGAAAATGTAACAGATGATTCTCCTGCTTCTTATATAGGTTTAAAAAAAGATGATATAATAATAGGAATAAATAAAGATAAAGTTTATAATATAAATCAATTTAAAAAAGTATTAGAAAGTAAAAATTCTTCAGTAATTGCTTTAAATATAGTAAGGGGAGAAAATAAAATATTTATTTTATTAAAATAAATATTTTATTGCATAAAAAGAATTTATTAATAAATTCTTTTTATGTCAGCACCTATAATATTTAATTTATTTTCAAAATTTTCATATCCTCTATATAAATGGTATGCATTATTTATTAATGTATTATCATTTGCTATACATCCTGCTATAATCAATGTAGCTGATCCTCTTAAATCTTTAGCATTTAATATGCTACCATTTAAATTATTAACTCCTAAACAATATATTATATTTTTTTTTATATAAAATTTAGCACCCATTTTTATTAATTCATATATATGATTTAATCTATTATTAAATATATTTTCTATTATTATACTATTACCTATTGATATTGAGTTCAATAAACATATTTGCGGTTGCATATCAGTTGGGAATCCTGGATATGGAGAAGTTTTTATAGATATTGATTTAGATCTATAATTCATTATTACTCTAATTGAATTTTTTTTAATTATTAAATTAGCCCCAGTTTTACTTAATTTACTTATTATATTTTTAATATTACTTATATTATTAATATTATTACATGTTATATCACCTTTAGAAACTATAGAAGATACCATAAAAGTTCCAATTTCTATTCTATCTGAAGATATTTTAAAAATCCCTCCTTTGAGTTTAATTACACCTTCTACTATTATAATTCTTTCTTTTATATAAACTTTTATTTTAGATCCTAATTTATTTAAGAATTTTATTACTTCAAATATTTCTGGTTCTAATGATATATTTTTTATTATGGTTTTTCCTTTAGCTAATATTGATGCAAATATTATATTCAAAGTGGCGCCAAAACTTATTTTTTCTATATTTATATAATTTCCTATTAATTTCCCATTACTAAATGCATTTATTATATTATTATTTATATATATATTAACTCCAAATTTTTTTATATTATTTATATGTAAATCTATAGGTCTATCACCTATATTACATCCTCCAGGGAATGATGTAGATATTCTATTAAATTTAGATATTGTTGGGCCTAATAATAATATTGACGCTCTAGTTTCATTGATATGTTTATAATTTTTTATATCTAAATTATTTATATATTTATTATTTATATAACATGTAGATTTATCAAAATATATGTTTGATCCCATAAATTTTAATAAATCTATTATTATATATATATCATTTATTAGTGGTATATTTTTTATAATTATATCATTATCAGTTAATATAGATGATATTATTATAGGTAATGCTAAATTTTTTGAACCAGATATATTTACTATTCCTGATAGTTTTTTTTTACCTGATATTAATAATTTAATATCTTTCTTATTTTTCATAATTTTATTTTTTTTTTTTAATTTAAATAGTTTTATAGTAATGATTAATAATAATTTTAATTCTGCTAAAGGTTTTAAAGAAATATTATATGATGATTTGTTAATATGGAATAATTTATTAGAAATATCTAAAAATATATTAAATAAATATGGATTTAATGAAATAAAATTACCTATTATTGAAAATAGTTATTTATTTGATTTATTAAATAAAGACAAATATACAGATATTTTTAATAAGGAAATATATAGAATAAAAGATAAAAAGGGTAATTTTTTATATTTAAGACCAGAAAGTACATTACAATGTATTAGAATATATATAAAAAATAACTTATTAAAAAATAGGAATTTTGACAAATTATGGTACTTCGGACCTATGTTTAGATATGAAAATACTCAATTTTGTAGACATAGAGAATTTTATCAATTAGGGGCGGAAGTATTTAGATATGATAATATAGAATATGACTTAGAGTTAATTTTAATAATTAATAGAATATTTAAAACATTAAATTTAGATAAATATATAAAATTAAAAATAAATTATATTGGAAATAATTATGAAACAAAAATATTTTGTGAAAAATTTATTTTTTATATAAATAAATATAAAGAAAGTATAGATAAAAATATTTTAGAAAAAATCAATTTAAATCCATTATTTATATTAGATACCAAAGATAAAGATATAATTAAAATATTAAAAGATTCACCAAAAATATATGATTTTTTAAACAAAGATTCTAAATTTAAATTTAATTATTTTATTAATTTATTAATAAATAATAATATACCATACGAAATAGATAGTTTATTAGTTAGAGGATTAAATTATTATAATAATGGTATAATATTTGAATGGATCACTAATTCATTTAATAAAGATTTAACAATATGTGGAGGTGGTAGATATGATAGTTTATCTAAAAAAATTGGATGTAAATATAATATAAATTCATTAGGATTTTCAATAGGATGGAATAGATTAGTTGAATTATTTAAATTAAATAATAATAATTTTATATATAAAAATAAATATTTTATACTATATATTTCTATTTTAGATATAAAATATAAAAATTTTATGATAGAATTATCTGAAAGTATTCATAATAATTTTGATAAGTTTAAAATAAAATTAAATTTTTCATTAAAATCTATTAAAAAAAATTTTTTATTATCTAATAAATATAATTCTAATATTGTATTATTAATATTTAATAAAAATAAAATTTTATTTAAATATAATAAAAAAGAAGAAATTATAAATTCAAAAAAAAAATTATTTGATATATTTAAAAATATTAATAATTATATTTTTAATGTGTAAGTAAATGATTAATATATGTAAAAATAAATTTAAATATTTTTTATTATTGATTTCTGTAATATTTTTTTTTTATATTATTTCTTATAATAAAAACATAAAAAGTTATAAAGAACAAAATTCTTTTATTTTAAATAGTAAAAAAAATACAGAAAAAAATAATGAATTTTTATTTAAAAAAATGAAATATATAAAAGAAAAATATATATCGAGTAATAATTTTGATAAGGCAGAAATTGAATATAAAAGATTATTATCAATCCCATGTGATGAAAATATAAAATGTATAATAATAATTAATTTATCTAGAATACAAATATTTTTAAAAAAATTTAATTGCGCTTATAAAAATTTAAATACTATAAAAGTGAATGAATGGAAACCGTTATCTTTAATGTATAAAGGGGATATAGAGTTATTAAAAGGTGATAAAGATAAAGCTGTATGTATATATAATAATATATTAAAATTAAATTGTCCTGAATCTATTAAAAATTTAATAATGTTAAAATTAAGAAATATATAAAATGAACTATTTTGTTTCATTGATAGGAAAACCAAAAGTGGGTAAAACTTGTCTATTTAAAATTTTAACTAATAAAGATATTAATTTAGGAGATAAAAGCACTGATTTAAATTATTGTGAATTTATAGAAAATAATAAAATTATATTAATAGATACCGGAGGAATATCATTTAATAAAAATAATGAAATTGATAAGTTAATATTAAATAAAACTATTTTTTCTATAAAAAATTCAAATTTGATATTATTTGTATTAGATTATAAAACAGGATTTTTAAAAGATGATTCAAAAATACTATCTTTAATAAAAAAAAATAATAATAATATAATTTGTATAGTAAATAAATTTGATAATTTAAATTATCAAATGTATTGTGATAAAGATTTTTATTTATTAAAAAATAAGTATAACATAATATTTATATCATCGATTAATAAAATTGGTATAAATTTTTTATTAAAAATATTAATAAATTATTTTAATGAAAATAAAAAAATTATAAATAATGATTTATATAATTTTTTTATTAATAAAGAAAAAGTATATAATAAATTAATAAATATATCTATACTAGGTAGATCTAATTCTGGTAAATCAACTTTATCTAATTCTATACTAAAAAATGATATATTAATTACATCTAAAATTCCAAATACAACTACTAATAATACAGAATTATATAGTAAATTATATAATATAAAAATAACTGATACTATAGGAATAGATATTAAAAAGGATAAAAATTTATTCTTTAAAAAAATAAAAAAAGTAATTTTAAAAAGTAATATTATATTATTATTATTTGATATTAATAGTGAAATTTCTAATAAAGATATAAATTTAATAAATTCTTTAGTTAAATTTAATATTCCTATTATTATAGGAATAAATAAATTTGATTTAGTTAAAAAATATGAAAAAAAAAATACAAAAAAATATTTATTAAATAAATTTAATAATATAAAAAATTATATATATATAGTATTTATATCTTCTTTGTATAAGGAAAATATAAGTAATTTAATTAAATTATCAAAAAAAACATTTAATATATATAATACAGAATATAAAACTAAATATATAAATAAATTAATTAAATCTATAATAGAACATTATAAAATTAATAATAGTTATATTTTAAAAATTAAATATGCTAATATTATAAAATATAAACCTTTAACAATAATAATATACTCAAAAAACGCAAAATCAATAAAAAATAATGATAAAAAATTTATATTTAATTTCTTTATGAAAAGTTTAAACATAAAAGGATTTTTTATTAAATTAATATTTAAAGAATATTAAAATTATCTAAAAATTTATATTTTTTTAATTTTATATTATTTAAATAATTTTTAGTATTATTTTTTTTAAATTTATCTATAGTTAAATTAAATATATCTATTATATTTAAATTTATATTTAACATATATATATTTTTTACAATATTAATTTTATTTAAAATTTTATTATATATAAATTTATTATTATAATTTAATATAAAATATTTTTTATCTTTATCTATATTATTTTTTATATATGTAAAGAAATCATTTATCTTTGAAAGATATATATTATTATAATCATTATTTTTTTTATTATAATCATTAATTGACCAATATATAAATTCATTTGAGTATGATTTCATTATAAATATAATTTTATCATAAAAAATATTACTTTTTTTTTTTATATGTAAAAATAATATTTCAGGTATTGAAAAGTATAATATAGGTATATTAGATCCGAAAGATAAACCTTGAGATATACATATTCCTATTCTTGTACTTATAAAACTACCCGGCCCGACAATACATATTATTGTATTAAAATCTTTTATTTCTAAATTATTTTTTTTTAATATATTATTTATTTTATTTAAAATATCTTTAGATATATTATTTGATGTATATATATAATCATAAATATAACCATATCTATATATTCCTATATTATATTTTTTATATAAAGATGTATTAATATATAGAAATGTATACTTCATTTTATACTATAGTTACATTTACAGCAGATACCCCTTTTTGACTTTCATATATTTCAAATTCAACTTCTTGTCCTTCTAATAATGTTTTAAATCCTTCTCCATTTATTGAAGAAAAATGAACAAAAATATCTTTATTCCCTTCATTAGGTATTATAAATCCAAATCCTTTGTTTTTATTGAACCATTTTACTTTACCTTTTATTTTCATAATTTATCTCTTTTTTTTTAATTAAACATATCTATTTGATTATTATTTTTAATATTATTTTTTTTATAAAAAATACTAAAATAATAGTTTAAATATTTTATCATATTAACTTTATTTAATTCAAATATATTACAAGCTCCAGATTCTATTATAGATTCTATTGTTTTTTTATTTATTTTTATATCACTTTTTACTATTATTTTATATAAAAAATCTTTTAAATTTTTGAAATATCCAAAATTATTTCTTATTTTTAATATATTTATAATATTTGATTTTGGTATTCCTTTGATTATACTTAATCCATATATTATTTCTTTTTTATCATTAACATAAAAATAGTAATTACTTAAATTTATATTAAGATATATTATATTTATATTAAGTAACTTGCATTCATTAATTATTGAATTTATTTTATTTTTATCATCTAAATGATAATTTATATAAGATGACATAAATTCTTCTGTAAAATTAGATTTTAACCATAATGTTCTATATGTTATTAAAGCATATGCAGCAGAATGAGATTTATTGAAACAATAACCAGAAAATTTTTCTATTATTTTAAATAAATTTGATGATAAATCTAATTTAATATTATTTTTTTCTAAAGCTCCATCTACAAATTTTTTATAATGATCTTTTATATCATTTATTTTTTTTTTACTTATAATTATTCTCAAAATATCTGATTCTATAGGAGAATAATTAGAAAATATTCTAGATATTTCCATAATTTGTTCTTGATATAAAATTATCCCATAAGTTGAATGTAATATATTTATTAATAAATTATGACTACAGCTTTTATCAGGATAAAATATTTTTTCTTTATTATTTTTTCTATTTATATATTTATCTACCATTCCTGATTTTAAAGGACCAGGTCTAAATAAAGCTATTATATCCATAAGCTCTTCAAATTTATCAGGTCTTATTTTTTTTATTAATTTTTTTATACCATATGATTCTAATTGAAAAATACCATTAGTATTACATGATCTTAACATATTAAAACTTTTATTATCATTTAAAGATATTTTTGATATATCTATTTTTTTTTTATTAGATAAGTTATTATTAATAATATCAATAGTTGATTTTATTATAGTTAAAGTTTTTAATCCTAAAAAATCAAATTTTATTAATCCTATTTTTTCTATATCACTTTTATTAAATTGTGTAACTAATATTTCTTCATTAATATTTTTATATATTGGGATAATATTTTTAATTATATTTGGTGATATTATTATTCCTCCGGAATGTTTTCCAACATTTTTTACAGTACCTTCTAATTTAATAGATATATCTATTAAATTTTTTATATTAACATCATTTATATATAAATTATATAATTCAGTTTTTAGTTTCAAAGTTTTATTTAAAGTTATTCCTAATATATTAGGTATATATTGTGTTATTTTATTAGTAAAATTATATGTATAACCTAACACTTTACCAACATCTTTTATTATAGATCTTGCAGTCATTTTACTAAAAGTTATTATTTTAGATACAAAATTATCTTTATATTTACTAAAAACATAGTTTATAACTTTATCTCTTTTTTCCATACAAAAATCTATATCTAAATCTGGTATAGAAGCTCTTTCACAATTTAAAAAACGTTCAAATAATAAATTAAATTTTATTGGATCTAAATTTGTTATATCTAATGAATATGCAACTAAAGATCCAGCTCCTGATCCTCTTCCAGGCCCTACTGGTATATTATTATCTTTAGCCCATTTTATTAATTCCATAACTATTAAAAAATAGTCTGAAAAATTCATTATATTTATTACATTTAATTCTTTATTTAATCTATTAAAATATAGTTTATATTTTATTATTTTTTCTTTTTTATCTTTTATTTTTAAATTATTAAGTATTTTAATTAAACCTAATTTACTTAATTTATTTAGTAAATCATATGATGATATCTTATCATTTTTTATATTGAATTTAGGTAAATAAACTTTTTTTTTTAAATTTAATATCAAATTACATCTTTTAGATATTTCTATTGAATTAATTATAGATTCAGGTATATCATCAAATAATTTAATCATACTATCTATATTCTTAAAATATTGCTCACAAGTATATAATCTATAATTTTTTATTTTTGTATATGATGAATTATTGTATATTGATACTTTTATTTTATGATATTTAAAATCTTCTTTATCTATAAATCTTACATTATTAGTAGCAACTATAGGTATATTATATTTATATGATATTTCTATACATTTATTTATATAAAAACTTTCATTATTAATTCCTATTCTATTTATTTCAATATAAAAATTATCATAAAAATATTTATTATAAAGTAATATTTTTTCTTCTAATAAATTATTATATTTATTATTTAATAAATATTTACCTATATAACTATTAAATCCTATTAATATAATTAGACCTTTATTATGTTTAAATAATAATTTTTCATTTATATTAATATTATAATTATAAGCACTATTTATAAGAGATATTAAATTTTTATATCCATATAAATTTTTAACTAATAAAGTTATTTCTGAAATTTCATCACTATTAGTATATAAATTAAAATCTGATCCTATTATAGGTTTTATATTATTTTTACAACATAATTCATAAAAATTAATCATTCCAAATAAATTAGTAAAATCTGTTATAGCTAAAGAATCCATATTAAATTCTTTAGCTTTTTTTATTAATATATCTAATTTAGATAATCCATCTATTATAGAAAATTCACTATGAATTCTTAAATGTACAAACTTCATATTTTATATTAATTACCATATTTTTTTACCTAAATTAATTTGGAATTTTGTTATTTCATTTTCTTTATTAAGATTTAATGAATATTTAAATGGTATAGAATATGAAAATGATAATGGACCGAATGGTAAAATATATTTAAATGATATTCCAAATGATTTATTTATATATAATAAATTTCTAATAAAATTAAATGATTTATAAATCTTATCTCTTTCTTTAGTAAGAATATTTTTTGATCCTGTCATATCCATATTTAATCCTAAATCCACAAAAAATGATAAATCTACTTTTCTTTTTATATATTTATTGCTTATTATAAATTTTAATGGTAAAGATAATTCATTTTTTGATACTATATATAGTTTACTTTTATTAAATGAATCATCTGATACTTCTAACTTTCCTACATTATCACTAAATAAACTACTAAATTTTAATATTTTTAATTTTAATATATCTTCTTTTATAGGAAAACCTCTTATTTCTTCTAATGAAGATAAATTTAAATTATTATATGATGGAAATTTGTTACCATCTAAAAAATTACCAAAATACATTAATTGTGATAAATTACTTAATCTTATTCCTAATAAATCATTAGAAATTACACTTCTTAATTTAATTAAAATTCTATAATATTTATTTTTTGAAGGGACAAATGATGATAGTATATTAAAATTTATTTTTTTACCTTTTGTGGGGAAATATAATCTATTTGTTGAATCTAACCTCCAATTAAATGATAATAAAGTATCTAAATAATTTTCATATATATTATTTAAAAATAAAACTCCTTTTTTAACTTCAGAAACTAATAAATTATCTTTGAAAGTTAATACTTTTTCATTATTAACTCTATTAAATTCATATTCATTAAAATGACTATTATAATCAAAACTTATTTCTTGATTACTAAATATTGGTATACCAATCCCTATTTTTGTACCAGTATTTTTTATAAAAAAAAAACTACTTTTTTCCTCGTTACATATTCTATTATAAAAATTATCATTATATATATTTAATATATTTTTTTTAAATATAATTGGGACTTTAGTAAAAAAGTCGTATGATATTTTTTTTTTATTTATACTTGAACTTAATTTTATGGAACTTCCTGTTCCTAAAAAATTATATTTAAAAAAATTATTTCTTAAACTTACTCCTAGATTACTTATATATAAACCTATATTAATACCATTAATATCGTTATCTTCATTAACTTTATATAATAAAGTTACATTATTATTTTTATCTTCAATTATATTACAATCTACATCTACAAATAAATCAGTTTTATATAAGTTAGATATATCTTTTTCTATATTATTTAAATTTAATATAGAAAATTCCTTTTGAGATATACTATTTCTTATAAAATCTTCATTAGTATAATTATTTCCTTCTATATTAATATTATTAACAATTTTTTTATCTATTGAATATATATTAAATATTATATTTAATTCTCCTTTTTCTTTATCTATAATATCAATTTTATATTTTATATCAAAATTTATACAATTTTGTTTTTTAACAGTTTTATAAATTTTATTTTTTATTTTACTTACTTTTTTTTTATTATAGAAAAAATTTTTTTTTATTCCACTTAAATAATTTAATATAACATCTAATTTAATATTATCAACATTACTTTCAGAAAGTAAATTTGAAACTTTATATTTTATTCCTTCATTTAATTTTAAATCTATATCTATAAATAATTTATTTGAATTAAATTTAACAAATAAAGATTCTATTTTAAATCCAACATATCCATTATCAATATAAAATAAACTTAAATTACTTAAATCTTCAATAAATTTTTTTCTTTTATATACATCTTTTGATAATAATTTTATTATACTTTTTTTATGATTTTTAAATTTATTTAATAAAGTTTTATTATTAAATATTTTATTACCTGAAATGTTAATTTTTCTTATTCTTGAATATTCCCCTTCATCTATTAAAAATCTAACATTTACTCTATTCATAGAATCTAATTTAGTATCTAAATTAACTATTATATTATATTTCCCTATATCATTATAATATTCAATTATTTTATTTTTTAATTTAAATAATAAAAATTTATTTAATGGATCTCCGCTTTTTATATCAGCTTTAATACACATTTCTTCCATTATTTCGCTATCTAAATTTTTATTACCAATAAATTCTATTTTAGATATAATTGGATTTTCTTTTACCCTTATTAGTACTTTATCATTATCTATAAAAAATTCTACTTTAGAAAAATATTTAGTCAAATATATATCTTTTATTGTATTTTTTATATTTTTTTCTGATATTAAATTATTTTTTGAATATGAATTTAAATATTTAACTAATACATTTTCAGGGATTCTATATAAACCTTCAAAATATACTTTATTTAAAGAAAATAAACTTTCACAGTTTGCTATAGAAAAAAATGTATAAGTTATTACTAAATTTATTATTTTTTTTAACATATTATTAAACCTTTATAATTTTAAATTTTTATACATCCAAATTTTCTATCTCTTTTAGAAAAAGAAATTAATGATTTTTTAAATTCTATTTCATTAAAATCAGGCCACAATATTTTAGTAAAATAAAATTCCGAATATGCTATTTGCCAAAGTAAAAAATTACTTATTCTTTTTTCTCCTCCTGTTCTTATTAATAAATCTACTTTAGGAAAATTATTTATACATATATAATTGTCTATTGTTGATTCAGATATATTTTCAACTTTTATTTTACCTATTATAACATTATTAATTATTTTTTTTAAAGCTTGTAATATATCCCATTTACCTCCATAATTTATTGCTATATTTAATATTAATTTATTATTATTTTTAGTTGTTTCTTCAATTTTTTCTATACATGATTTTAATTTATTATTTAATTTATTTTTATCTCCTATAATATTTATTTTTATATTTTGATTATTTAAATTCTTTATTTCTTTTTTTAAAATTTTAGTAAAAATATTCATTATAAAATCAATTTCCTTTTTAGGTCTACTCCAATTTTCACTGCTAAAAGCATATAAAGTTAAAACTTTTAAATTAAAATTTATGGCAGATTTTATTATTTTATAAATAGATTTTATTCCATGCTTATGTCCAAATATTCTAGGTTTACCTATTTTTTTTGCCCATCTTCCATTTCCATCCATTATTATAGCAACATGATCTGGTAAGTTATCTATCATTTTTAAAAAAAATTTTAAATTTTTAAAATTTCATTTTCTTTTAATCTAACAATATTTTCTAGTTCTAATATATATTTATTAGTTAAATCAATTATTTTATTATAATTTATTTTAAATTCATCTTTACTTATAAATTTATCTTTTAATAATTTTTTTATTTTATTATTAAAGTCCCTTCTTGTATTTCTTATATTTATTTTTTCATTCTCTAATTTATCTTTTAATAATTTTATTAATTTATTTCTTCTTTCAATAGTATTTATAGGAACTTTAATTAAAATTTTATTATCTATAGTAGAAATATTAAATTCTATATCAATATTTAATATTTCATTATATATTTTTTTTAAATATTTACTTTCAATAACTTCAATTACTAATTTATTATAATCTTCTAGATAAATATTAGAAATTTTATTAATTAATAAATTTTTATTATTATCTTTTATATATATATTATTAAATAATTCTATTGGAATTTTATTTATATTTATATTTAATATTTTTTTATTAAAAAAATCTAAATGTAAACTAATTTTTTTATTAAAATCATTTATAATATTATTCATTTTAAATTTATATCTCTAATCTTTTAAAATCAAAAATTTCAGTATTAGTTTTATTTAATAAATCAATAATTTTTTCATTATTAGTTAATGAATATTGATTTGTTAAAGTTTTTTTATAAATAAAATCTTTTATTTTATTATTTAAAATATCATTATTATTATATAATTTTTTATATTTTTCTATTTCATCATCAATGATATATTTTGGAATATTATATTCATATATATATTCTGGATTATTTGCTGCTATTTGAATTAATATAGATTTTAATGTATTATAATTAAAATCTATATTAGATGATATTAGTACTCCTATCTTATTTAAATGAACATATGAATTTATAATATTTCCTTCCAAATATAAAATTTTATCTATAGATATGTTTTCTTTAAATTTAAATTTTATTTTTTCTATATCAGACTTAAATTCATTTAGTATTAAATTTAAATTATTTATTTTATTTAGTACTGAATATTTTAATATTTTTTCTTTGAAATATAAAAAATTATCATTTTTAAATATAAAATCAGTCTCACTACTAAATTTTATCAATATACCATATTTATTATCTTTAGATAACATAGAATATATTGATTTTTTATTAAAATTTTTTTTATAATCGTATATATTTAATACATTTTCTTTATTTATATTACTTAAAACTAAATTTATATCCCAATTATATTTTATTAGAATATTTTTACAATTTATTAGATTTAATCCAGTAATATCTCTTAATTGTATTATTTTTTTTATATCCATATTATTTATTTTCAAATTTATTATCTATAATTGATAAATAAAAGTCTATTGATTTTATTGAATCATCATTTCCTGGTATAACAAAATTTATATTAGTTGGATCTGAATTTGTATCTACTATAGCAAAAATAGGTATATTAAGTTTATTTGCTTCATTAATAGCATTTTTTTCTTTATTTATATCTATTACAAAAAGAGCATCTGGTAATTTAATCATATTTTTAATTCCATCTAAATTTTTTCTTAAATTATCTATATTATTTTTATAATTTATATATTCTTTTTTAGTAATTTTATTAATTAAATCATCATTAAAAATTTTATTTAAATAATCTAATTTTTTTATAGAAAGTTTTATTGTATCCCAGTTTGTTAATGTACCACCTAACCATCTATTATTTATAAAAAATTGATCATATTTAATAGCTAAATTTTTTATTGATTCTTTTAATATTTTTTTTGTTCCTATAAATAATATTTTTCCATTATTTTTATATACTTTAAAAAGCTCATCTATTGCATATTCCATCAAATACAAAGATTTATCTAAATTAATTATACTAATATTATTAAAATAATCTAAAATAAATTTTTTCATTTTTGGATTACAATATTTTCTATGATGTCCAAAATGGATTTTAGATTTAAACATATCATATGTAGATATATTCATTAATTCCCCAATAAATTTAAAATTTTCATTAAAATAAATTATAATATTTAATTATATCAGTAAAAATATATTTTTTTAAATATTTTATTAAAATTTATGAATATAATAAATATAAAATCCAAAGAAGAAATAAATAAAATTAAATTATCTGGAAAACTAGCATTTAATGTATTAAATATGATAAAAGATTATATAAAACCTAATGTTAGCACTGGGTATCTAGATGATATTTGTAATGAATATATAATAAATGTTCAAAATGCATATCCAGGATCTCTTGGATATTTAGGATTTCCAAATTCAATATGTACATCAGTTAATGAAGTAGTTTGTCATGGCATACCTAGTTATAAAAAAATATTAAAAGACGGAGATATAATAAATATAGATGTTGTAGTTTTAAAAGATGGTTTTTATGGAGATACTTCAAAAATGTTTTTTGTAGGCAAACCGACAATTTTATCAAAAAGATTATGTTATGTAGCAGAAAAAAGTTTAGATTTAGCAATAAATATATTAAAACCAGGATTAAATATAAAATATATAGGTAAAACAATACAAAATTTTGTAGAAAAAAATAATTTTTCGATTGTTAGAGATTATTGTGGTCATGGAATAGGTAGAAAATTACATGAATTTCCTCAAATTTTACATTATTCTAATAATAATAATTTTATACTAACTCCTGGTATATCATTTACTATAGAACCTATGATAAATTCTGGATCTAATAAAGTTAAACTTATGAATGATGGATGGACTGTTAAAACTAAAGATCATAGCTTATCTGCACAATATGAACATACAATTATAATAACTAATAATAGTTATGAAGTAATTACAATATAAATTGTATATAATGTTAAATAAAAATACTGGGATGCTAGGATTTGAACCTAGGAATCACGGGATCAAAACCCGTTGCCTTAAACCTCTTGGCTACATCCCAAATATATAAAAATACGGGAAGAGAGACTCGAACTCACAAACCTAAAAATGGTACTAGGATCTAAACCTAGTGCGTATACCTAATTTCGCCATTCCCGTAGAATTTTTATTAGCTACGACTGGATTTGAACCTGTAACTTCAACATTATGAGTGTTGTGCTTTTCCAGTTAAGCTACGTAGCTATTTTATATTATAAAATATATAATTATTATATATTTTATAATTTTAAAAATCAAAATATTATTATATTATAATTAAATGATAAAAAATAATTTTATTATAAAAGATATAGAAAAATATTTATATAATAAAAAAAATATATTAATTAAAACAAGATTCGCTCCAGAACCCAATGGTTATTTACATTTAGGTCATGTTAAAACAATTTTTATAAATTTTTTTATAGCAAAAAAATATAATGGTATATTTAATTTAAGATTTGATGACACTAATCCATCAAATATAAATATAAATTATATTAAAAATATAAAGAATGATATAAAATGGTTAGGTTTTAAATGGGATGGTAAAGTAAAATATTCTTCTAATTATTTCTTAAAAATATTTAAATTTGCAATTTATTTAATAAATAAAGGGTTAGCTTATATTGATGAATTGCCATTATATATTATGAATAAATATAAAGGCTCGTTTAACAAATATGGTGTAAATAGTCCTTATAGAAATAGATCTATAGAAGAAAATATTTATTTATTTAATAAAATGAAAAATGGATTTTTTAAAGAAAATGAAGTATGTTTGAGAGCTAAAATAAATATGAATTCTTCTATAATCTCAATGAGAGATCCAGTTTTATATAGGATAAGATTTAAAAGTCATATTAGAACAAAAAATAACTGGTGTATATATCCTACTTATGATTTTGCTAATTGTATATCAGATTATATAGAAAAAATAACTCATTCATTATGTACAATAGAATTTATAAATAATAAATTATTATATAATTGGATAATACATAATATATGCAAAAATGATGATATAGTACCAATTCAGTATGAATTTTCTAAATTAAATTTAGAGTATAATGTACTATCAAAAAGTAAATTAAAAAAAATTATAAATAATAATACAATATCTGGATGGAATGATCCTAGAATATTAACTATATCTGGATTAAAAAATAAAGGATATACTTCAAATTCAATATTAGATTTTTGTAATAAATTAGGTATTACAAAAAAAAATAGTGTTATAAAATTATCTTTATTAGAATCTTGTATAAGAAGTGATTTAGATAATAAATCTTTTAGATTAATGGCTATATTAGAACCTATATCTTTATATATAAAAAATCTTAAAGATTCTTATAAGAATATATTAGAAATTTATAATCATCCTAATGATAAAAATTTAGGAAAAAGAAAAATATTATTTAATAATAAAATATTTATAGAAAAATCAGATGTTATAAAATATATATATAATGAAGAATTAGATTTTATTTTTAATAAAATAATAAAATTAAAATATTCATATACTATAAAAATTTTAAAAGTAAATAAAAAATATGATAACTCTATAGATAATATAATATGTGAATGTTATTTAGATAGTTTAAATTCAATTTTTTTTAACAAAAAAAAAATAAATATAATAATTCATTGGGTTTCATCATTAGTTAATTCTAAATCAAAATTTTTTATATACAAAAATCTATTCAATCATAAACATCCATATTTATTAAAAAATTATAATAAATATATAAATAAACATTCTATATTAATTAAAGAAGGATATATAGAAAAATTAAATAAAAATATTTTTTATAAATATAAAAAAATGAAATCATTTCAATTAGAAAGAATAGGATATTTTTATATTAATAAAAAATCAAAACATAATAATATTATATTAAATGAAATAATAAATTTAAAAAATAATAATATTACTTAATATCATTTAAGTGATTTAAATGAGGAGGAAATGTAATATCTTTACTAACTAAATTATCAACATTATAATCATTTTTTATACTTGGTATTTTATAATAATCATTAAATTTTATAAATTCATTTATTTTTATTTTATCTACTTTTTTTAAATTTAAAATAAAAATATCATTATTCAACATAATTATATATTTAATTATTTTTTTATTAAACATAAAACCAAAAAAAGACATTAATAATATAGATAAAAATATTACATTTAATTTTATAAAATTTTTATATATTAAAAATTTATTTTTTTTATTATTTATCATTGTATTATTAAAATTTATAATTTAATCCTAAAAAAATAATATTATTTGTATTTTTATATAAATAATTTAATGTATTATAACTATCTCTTTTATAAGATTTTAATACTACTTTAAAATCTAAAAATGCATTTAAATTATTATTTATAATATATTTAATACCAAAATTTATTGAATTTTCTATATCTTCTTTTAAATTATTAGTTAAATATTTTATACCAGTTATTTTATATACACTAATAGATGGCACAATACCTATATCAGATGTATATTTAAGAGTAAATTGTGTATTATCATATTCACTTAAAAATCCAAAATTTTCATCTGTATTTTTTAATAACTCATCATCACTAAAAAAAGATTTAACATTAAGATTTCCATAAGGAATCATATTGTATTTTTTAACATATGAAGAAGATAAACTAACATTTTTTTTTTTTATTTCATATGCTAATGAAAACCCTTCAGCAATATCACATTTATTATTAGTAGAAAATATTTGTTGATATGTGCGTAATGATCTATTATATCCAGCAGCTAATTTTAAAAAATTTTTAAAAGAATATTCAGCACCTAAACCTATACCAATATCATTAGATTCTCTTATAGTTCTATTTGATTCAATTTTTGGATTTGAAGTATATTCTAAATTTTTAAATTGAAATTGAAAAATAAGATTTAAATTTTTAATTAAACTAAATGTATTATATGTAATTAAATTACTAGCTTTATCTGATAAAAAATTATCAGATATACAAGATTCAATTAACATTGGATAATTTAATGTATTTGTATATTCTAATGGTTTATATAAAACCCCATAATTTCTACCAAAACTTAATGATCCAATTTTATTATGTTTTAATCCTAAATAACTTAATCTAGTTTTATTATATTTAATATTTTTAGAATCTATATCATTAATACATATATCATGCTTTATATAACAAAATCCATATATATTTTTATATATATTAGTTTTTGAATTTAATTCAAATGACATTAAAGGAAACGTTGATACTAAATTATCTCTTAGATTAAATATTCTTGAATTATAAAAATCTATATTAAATTTTGTTTTAAATTTATTTTCTTTGGCTAATATACAAGATATATTAGTTATTAAAAATAATATTACTAAAGTAAATTTAAATAAAAAATATTTCATATTAAACTTTAAATTATAAAATTCTTTCTAAATCAACAACATTTTCATTTTTACACTTAATTAACAAAATACCTTTAGTGTTTCTTCCTATTAAACTAATTTCTTTAACATTTATTCTTACTAATGATCCAGAATTTGTAACTATTACAACCTGATCATTATCGTTAACTTCTATAGATTTAACTACTTCTCCATTTTTTTCTGTAATTTTAATAGATTTTGTACCTTTTTTAAATCTAGATTTTGTAGAATATTCTTTTTTATCAGTTCTTTTACCAAATCCTTTTTTAGTTAATGTTAATATATGATTTTTATTTATATCTGAAACTATCATAGATACAACTTTATCATTTTTACTTAATTTTATCCCTTTAACTCCACGTGTATTTCTTCCTGTCGGTTTTACTTCATTTTCATTAAATCTTAAAACCATTCCATTTAATGTAAATAACATGATATCATTATTACCATATGTTAAATTAACATCTATTAATTTATCATTTTCACTTAAATTAATTGCTATTATACCTGTATTTCTTATTTTATTAAAAGTATTTAACAATGTTTTTTTAACTATACCGTTATATGTTGACATAAATATATAACATTTTTTGTCACTAATTTTATCATTATTTATTGGAAATAAAGAAGTTATTTTTTCATCATTACTTATAGGTATTAAATTTGATATTAATTTACCTTTAATATTATTTTTTCCAGATCTTGGTAAATTATATACTTTAAATATATAAACTTTACCTTTATCAGAAAAAAATAAAATATCATCATGACTATTTGCTACAGATAATTTGTATATAAAATCTTCCTCTTTTACTTTAGCGGCTAATTTTCCTTTTCCACCTCTTTTTTGTGCAATATAATATGATGATGATTGATATTTTATATATCCTTTATAAGATAAAGTTATAACTACATCTTCATTTTTTATCATATTGCTTTTTTTTATATCTATATCATCAAAAATTATTTTTGTTAATCTATTATCTTGATACTGATTTTTTATTTCTATTAATTCATTTTTTATATTTTCTAATAATATATTATTACTATTTAGTAATAAATTAAATTCATTATTTTTATCTACTAAATCTATATATTCATCTAATATTTTTTTATATTCTATACTAATTAATTTATTTAGACGTAAATCTAATATATATTTAATTTGAGTTTCTGTTAAAATTATATTTTTAGGAATTAACTCTTTTAATTTATCAAAATTATCTAAATTATATGTATTATTTAAAGTAAAATTTTTATTAATTAATTTATTTTTAACTTCATCTGATGATGAACAATTTTTTATTAAATTAATTATATAATCAATATTATTTATAGATACTATTATACCTTCTAAAATATGTAATCTTTCTAAATTCTTATTTAAAGAATATTTTGTTTTTCTTAAAATAACTTCTTTTCTGTGTTCTATAAAATATACTAATATTTCTTTTAAAGAAAATAATTTAGGTTGTCCTTTATATAAAGCAACCATATTTATACTTAAATTAGTTTGTAACTGAGTTTTAGAATATAAATTATTTAAAACAATATCACTAGTAAAATCTTTTTTTAATTCTATTACTATTCTCATTCCATTTTGATCTGATTCATCATATATATTAGATATACCATCTATTTGTTTTAATTTTATTAATTCTACTATTTTTTCTATCAAATTAGTTTTATTTATTTGATAAGGTATTTCGTTTACAATTATAAATTCTTTTTCTTCATTTTTTTCTATTAATACTTTTGATCTAACACATATTTTTCCTTTACCTGTTTTATATATTTTTATTATATTATTTTTATTACTATTTATTATAGCTGAAGTAGGAAAATCTGGACCAGGTATATATTTTAATAATTCTTCTGTTTCTATATTAGAATTTTTTATAACAGCTAAACAACCATTTAAAACTTCTTTTAAATTATGTGGAGGTATACTAGTAGCAACACCAACTGCTATTCCATATGAACCATTTATTAATAAATTAGGTATTTTTGAAGGTAATATTTCTGGTATATATTCAGATCCATCATAATTTTTTATAAAATTTACAGTATCTTTATTTATATCACATAATAATTCATGAGATATTTTTGACATTCTTATTTCTGTATATCTCATTGCAGCAGCGGAATCTCCATCTATTGATCCAAAATTACCTTGCCCATCTATTAAGGTGTATCTTAATGAAAATTTTTGAGCCATTCTAACTATTGCATCATAAACAGTAATATCACCATGCGGATGATATTTCCCTATAACATCTCCAACTATTCTTGCAGATTTTTTATATGGTTTATTATAATAATTATTCAATAAATTCATAGCATATAATATACGTCTATGTACTGGTTTTAATCCATCTCTTATATCTGGTAAAGCTCTTCCTATTATTACAGACATAGCATAATTTAAATATGAACTTTTTAATTCTTCTTCTAAATAAATAAATTTATCATTTTTCATACAAATATTTAATTGTATAAGTTTGTATAATATATAAATTAAAATTCTATTTATATAATATATTATTAATATTAAATAATATAGTATAATTTAAAATAAATTTTATTTTAAGTTTTAATTTTTAATTATGAGAGTGAAATATGTCAGGAAAAGGAATAAATAAAGTTATATTAATAGGTAATTTAGGTCAAGATCCTGAAATAAGATATATGCCTAATGGAAATGCTGTTACAAATATAAGATTAGCAACATCTGAAAATTGGAAAGATAAACAAACTGGTGAAGTTAAAGAAAAAACTGAATGGCATAGAATTGTTTTTTTTGGAAAACTTGCAGAAATTGCAAATGAATTTTTAAAAAAAGGTTCTCAAATATATGTTGAAGGTCAATTACAAACTAGAAAATGGCAAGATAATAATGGTAATAATAAATATATTACAGAAGTAATAGTTAGTATTGGAGGGACAATGCAAATGTTAGGAAATAAAAATAATAAAAATATAGAAAATAAAGAAGATTTTTTAAATGAAGATAATATATTATTAGATAATAAAAAAGACTTTGAAGATATAAAAGATGATGATATTTCATCTTCTTTATCTGAATTTGATGATGAAATATCTTTTTAAATTGAAATTTTAATATATATTATATTTAAATATATAAAACTTATTTAATTATTATTAATATTTATAAAATTAAATTATTATATTTTTAATATATTAATTTATTTTATAAATTAATATCTAATTTTTATTTAGAAATTTTGATGAATAATGTAATGCATATTTATATCCATCTATACCTAATCCACATATTACTCCAATTGCTATATCAGATATGTATGAAAATCTTCTAAACGGCTCTCTAGAAAATATATTTGTTATATGAATTTCTATTAAAGGTAATGAAACTGCTATTAATGCATCTCTTATAGAGATACTAGTATGAGTTAATGATGCAGCGTTTATTAATATAAATTCAATATTATTATTTTTTAATTTATGAATATAATTTACTATTTCTGATTCTGAATTAGATTGTATATTAAATAATTCTAAATTTAATATATTACATTCTTTATTTAATTCGTAAATTAAATCCTCTAATTTTAAATTTCCATATTTATCTATTTCTCTATTACCTAATAAGTTTAAATTCGGTCCATTTATTAATGAAATTTTTTTTATCATTTTAAAATAAAATCTAATGCACTCTACAGGATTCGAACCTGTGACCTACGACTTAGAAGATCGATGCTCTATCCAATCTGAGCTAAGAGTGCTGATTAATATAAAATCTATATGAATAAATATTCTTTTTATAGGATGTATTTGAAATTCTTTTATATATACTTCTAATAAAGAATTACAATTATATAATACAATTTTTTCTTTTTTATTTAAATATTTATTAACATTTTTTTTTATGTATATTAAATATTTATTTTCTATAACTATATTAATATTTTTAATTCTATTACCATATATTATTGATGGAATTTTATTATCTTTTCTTATTTTTTTACTATTATTAGTTCCAAACTTGTTTCTTATATCGAATTTTATTTTAATCATATTTTAAATTTAATTATCCCATATTATTAAATAATATTTTTTTTTTCCTTTACATATTAATGTATATTTATTATATAATATATCTTCTTTTTTAAAAATGTATTTTATATCTGAATTTACTTTACCATTTATAAATATTGAATTAGAAGATATAATATTTTTAGATTGAATTTTTGATTTAGATATATTTAATTTTATTAATGATTCCTGTAAGCTTATTCCTAATTTAGAATAGATTTTATCTATAGATGTAGATATCTGATATAAATCATATTCGTTTAAATTAAATATATTTTCTTTAAATAAATTATTAGTTATTTTTAATACTATATTTAATTCATTATTTCCGTGAATTAATTTTACTAGATAATTAGCTAATATTTTTTTAGAAATTAAGTTACAATTTGTATTATTTTGATTTTTTAAAAAATATATATATTCTATTTCTTTAAAAGATAACATATTTAATAATTTATATATATATGAATCTGATATATTTATTATAAATTGATAAAATTTATATGGTGTTGTTTTGTTTATATCTAACCATATATTATCATTATTAGATTTACTAAATTTTTCACCATTTTTTTTGGTTAGTATTGGAAATGTTAAACCATATGTATCTATATTTGTTTTTTTTTTTATTAAATTTATACCTGAATTTATATTTGTTAATTGATCAGATCCTCCTATTTGTAATTTTACTTTATAATTTTTGAACATATGATAAAAATCATAACTTTGTAATATAGAATATGAAAATTCAGAAAAAGATAAATTATTTAAATTTAAATATTCTTTTATTATTTTTTTATCTATTAATTTATTTATTAAAAAATAATTACCTATTTTTTTTAAAAAATCTATTATATTTAAATTTTTAAACCATTCATTATTATTTAATATAAATAAATTATTATTATTTATATCTAATATATTTTTTATTTGATCTGATATTTTTTTTGAAAAAAAAAGTATTTTTTCTGTAAAATTTATACATCTTTTTTTATTTCTAAAACTAGGATCTCCTATTATAGATGTAGATCCTCCTATAAGAATAAATATTTTATTTTTATTATTATTTAAATAAAATCTTTTTAAACATATTAAAGATAATAAATGACCTATATGTAAACTGTCTGAATTTGGATCATATCCACAATATAAATTTATACTATTATTATTTAAATAATTTATTAATTTATTTTCATTAGAAATTTGATATATAAGATTTCTTTTATATAATTTATATATTATATTATTTTTCATTTTTAAAAATTAATTACATAAAAATTAAGTTATATATAATAAATTTAATGTAATTTTATTATTATCATTTTATGATTAAGTTTATAAAATTTATATTTTTTAAATTTTACATTTTATTATTATTAATATTTTTATCTTTTATAAATTATATATTATATTTAAATAATAAAATTACTAATACTATAAATGAATGTTCAAAAAACTCTACTATAATATATAGTAAAATTAATAATATAAATTATTATACAAAAAAAAAAGATTTAATAGATATACTTAATAATAATCAATATATAAAATCAAATGAATTAAATAAATCTGGAAAGTACATCATTGATAATGATACTATAAAGATTTTTAAAAGAGAATTTAACTTTCCAAATAAACATGAAAGTAAAAATATATTTAAAATAAAATTTAATGATCAAAAAATAATTAGTATTAAAGATATAAATAATTATAATATAAAAAATTTTAATATAGATCCAAAAATAATAGGTATAATTTATTCTAAAAATAATAACAGATGTAAATTATATTTATATAAAAATAAATTTCCAAAAACTCTTATAGATATGATTATTCTTACAGAAGATAAAAATTTTTATATTCATTCTGGTATAAGTATTAAATCTATAATTAGAGCATTATTTATTAATATAACTAAATTTAAAATTGTACAAGGGGGGAGTACAATAACTCAACAATTATCTAAAAATATATTATTAAATAATAAAAAAAATATAATAAGAAAAATAAATGAATTGATAATTTCTATAATAATAGAAAATAAATTTAATAAGGATAAAATAATAGAAATGTACTTAAATGAAGTATTTTTAGGTCAATATGGTAATAATAAAATAATAGGATTTCCGATAGCAAGTATATATTATTTTAATAAATATATAGATGAAACTAGTATAGATGAACAAGCTACATTAGTGGCAATGTTAAAAGGAGCTTCATTATATAATATTAATAAAAATTATAATCTTACTATAAAAAGAAGAAATGAAATATTATATAAATTAAAAAATAATAATTTAATAGATGAAAAATTATTTAATTTTCTAATAAAAAAAAAAACTAATGTAAATATAAATAAATTTATAATTAAATCTTATCCTTCATTTATTAAAATTATAAAAAAAGAATTTGATAGTAAATTTAGTTTTAGTATAAATAAAGGTTATAAAATATTTAGCACATTAAATTTAAATTCTCAAAATTCATTAAATATAACTACATCTTTTTTTAATTATAATTTTAAAAAAAAAGATGATGATTTAGAATTAATAATGATATCTATAGATAAATTAACTGGAGAAATAAAATCTGCTATAGGAGGATCAAATTATAATAATTTATGTTCTGATAGAATTTTTAATAAAAGACAAATAGGATCTTTAATAAAACCCATAATATACATGTTAATATTAAATATTCCTGATAAATTTAATTTAAATACATTAGTAGATGATAAAAAAATAATAATAGAACAAAGCAAAAATAACTTTTGGATTCCAAAAAATCATGATAATAAATTTAGAGGTAAAGTTAAATTAATAGATTCATTAGTGAATTCATTAAATATACCATATATAAATCTAGGATTATATATAGGTATTGATAATTTAATTAATTTTTTAAAAAGTTTAGAATTAAATATAAATAATATAAATAAATTTCCTTCAATATTTTTAGGATCTTTATATTTAAATCCTTTAGATGTATTACAAATATATCAAATAATATCAAATAAAGGTAATTTATCAAAATTATATTCTATTGAATATATAGTTAAAAATAATGATTTAATATATGATATTAATAATTATAAAATTATTAAGAATGTTATATCAGAACAATCTGTATATTTAACATTATATTCTATGCAAGAAGTAGCAAGAAAAGGGACTGCAAGAAGATTAAATATTAAATTTAATAAATTTAATTTAGCAGCAAAAACTGGAACAACTAATAATTGTATAGATAGTTGGTTTATAGGAATAAATAATAATGAAGTTTTTTTATCATGGATAGGTAAAGATAACTATAAAACTTCAAATTTAACTGGATCTTCTGGTCCGTTAATATTATATGAAAAATATTTAGACAATATAGATTTAGAACCATTATTTATTGATAAACCTAATGATATAAAATATATACAAATAGATAAAGATGGTGAATTTATATTAGATGAAAAAAATTATTCATGTAATAATTTATTTTTACCATTATGGGTATATAATAATATAGATAAAGAAAGTAATATTTTTAAATTTTTATATGATAGTTTATTAAACTTATTTAAATAAATACTTATTTAATGAAATCAATTAATATTTTAATATTATTAATAATAATTTATTTACAGTTTTCATTTATATTTAGAAATTCTGGATTAGTAAATTATATTAAAGTGAAAAATGAAATAAATAATATTAGAAAAGAAAATAATATAATATATAAAAAAAATATTAAATTAATAAAAGATATAAATAGTTTAATAAATGACTATGAAATAATAGAAGAATATGCAAGAAACGAATTAAATTTTATAAAAAATGATGAATTATTTTATTTAGTTAATTAATAAATTATTAAATTTTTTTATTTTAATAGTTTAATTTTATATATATAGATATTATTAATTATAGTAAAAATTAATTTATATTCACTTATATTGGAGAATAAATAAAATGGGAAAAATTATTGGAATAGATTTAGGGACAACTAATTCTTGTGTATCTATTATTGAAAATAATAAACCTAAAGTTTTAGAAAATAATGAAGGAGATAGAACTACTCCTTCAATAGTTGCATATACTAAAGATGGAGAAGTGTTAGTAGGACAGCCTGCAAAAAGACAAGCTATTACTAATCCTAAAAATACTTTATTTGCTATAAAAAGATTAATTGGTAGAAAATTTAATGATGTTGAAGTTCAACGTGATATAAGTATGATGCCATATAATATAGTAAGTTCAGAAAATGGAGATGCATGGATAGAAGTTAATGATAAAAAAATAGCTCCTCCACAAATATCAGCAGAAATTTTAAAAAAAATGAAAAAAACTGCTGAAGATTATTTAGGAAAACAAGTTACAGAAGCTGTAATAACAGTTCCTGCATATTTTAATGATACTCAACGTCAAGCCACAAAAGATGCTGGAAAAATAGCAGGATTAGATGTTAAAAGAATAATAAACGAACCTACTGCAGCCGCATTGGCATATGGTTTAGATAAAGATACAGGTAATAAAATAATAGCTGTATATGATTTAGGAGGAGGTACATTTGATATTTCTATAATAGAAATAGATGAAGTTGATGGAGAAAAGACATTTGAAGTTTTATCAACTAATGGTGATACACATTTAGGCGGAGAGGATTTTGATAATAAATTAATAAATTATTTAATAGATGAATTTAAAAAAATTAATAATATTAATTTAAAACATGATTCATTAGCTATGCAAAGATTAAAAGAATCATCAGAAAAGGCAAAAATAGAATTATCTTCATCTCAACAAACTGAAATTAATTTACCATATATAACTGCAGATTCATATGGTCCTAAACATTTTAATATAAAAATAACTAAAGCTAAACTTGAATCATTAGTTGAAGATTTAATAGATAAGACAATGGATCCTGTAAAAATAGCTTTAAAAGATGCTAAATTAGATATATCTAAAATAAATGATGTTATACTTGTAGGCGGTCAAACAAGAATGCCTTTAGTACAAAAAAAAGTTTTTGATTTTTTTAAAAAAGAAGCTAAAAAAGATATAAATCCTGATGAAGCGGTTGCTATAGGAGCTGCAGTACAAGGTGGAGTTTTAGCAGGAGAAGTTAAAGACTTGTTATTATTAGATGTTACTCCATTATCATTAGGTATAGAAACTATGGGAAATATAATGACTACTTTAATTCCTAAAAATACTACAATACCTACAAAACATAGTCAGGTTTTTTCAACTGCCGAAGATAATCAATCAGCTGTTACTATACATATACTACAAGGAGAAAGAAAAAAATCTTTTGATAATAAATCATTAGGGCAATTTAATTTAGATGGAATCAGACCTGCTGCAAGAGGCATTCCTCAAATAGAAGTTACATTTAATATTGATGCAGATGGGATATTACATGTATCTGCAAAAGATAAAAATAGTGGAAAAGAACAAAGTATAATTATAAAATCTTCATCTGGATTAAATGAAGATGAAATAAAAAAAATGATTCGTGATGCTGAAATGAATTTAGAATCTGATCGTAAATTTGAAGAATTAATAAAGATAAAAAATCAAGGAGATAATATTTTACATAGTACTAAAAAACAATTAGATGAAGTTAAAGATATAATTAATACAGAAGATAAATCATTAATATTAAGTTATATTAATAAATTAGAAGATTCTTTAAAAAAAGATAATAAAGAAGAAATTGAACTTTCAATAAAAGAATTAGTTCAAAATTCTAATAAATTATTTGAATTATCACAAAGTAAAAATAATAAAGATAATTCTAATGATGATCTTAATAAAGATAAAAATCAAAATACTACAGATGCTGAATTTGAAGAAATAAAAGATAAAAATAATATATAATAAAATGTCAAAATTAGATTATTATCAAGTTTTAGGAATTTCTAAAGATTCTAGTGATCAAGAAATTAAAAAGGCTTATAAACGTTTAGCTATAAAATTTCATCCTGATCATAATCAAGGAGATATAAAATCAGAAGAAAAATTTAAAGAAGTAAAAGAAGCTTATGAAATATTAATTGATCCAAAAAAAAGATCTATATATGATAAGTATGGATACTATGAATCAGATACATCAAGCGGATATTCTAAAGATAGATATAATAATAATTTTTATTCCAAAAGTGAATCATCATTTAATGATATTTTTAGTGATATTTTCAGTGATATTTTTAATGATAATAGAAAAAATTCTACATATAAAGGATCAGATATAAATATAAATTTAGACATAGATTTAGAAGATTCATTTTTTGGTTCTTCTAAAGATATAAAAATAAATATATTAGATAAATGTGATTTATGTAATGGAAGTGGCTCTAAATATGGAAAAAATAGTATTTGTTCAAGTTGTGAAGGTAAAGGAAAAATACAAATAAAACAAGGATTTTTTATAATTCAACAAACTTGTAATAGATGTAAAGGAGAAGGTAAAATAATAAAAGATCCTTGTAATAGATGTTTTGGTGAGGGTAGAGTAAAAAAGAATAAATTATTCTCTATAAATATCCCATTAGGTATAAATACTGGAGAATATATAAAAATATGTAATGAAGGTAATATAGGTAAAAATTTAAATAAAGGAGATATTTATATCAATGTAAAAATAAAATCTCATTCTATATTTAATAGGAATGATGATAATTTACATTGTGAAATTCCAATAAACTTTTCTATTTCTGCTTTAGGAGGAGAAGTTGAGGTTCCTACATTAAATGGAAAAATAAAATTAAAAATCCCATCAGAAACTCAAACAGGAAAAACATTTAGAATTAAAAACAAAGGTATAAAAAATTATAAAAATAATAATATTGGTGATTTATTATGTAAAGTAATAGTAGAAACTCCAGTAAAATTAAATGATAAACAAAAATTTCTTTTAAAAGAATTGGGAAATACATTTATAGGCCCTAATGGTGATAAAAATACTCCAAAATGTAAAACATTTTTTGATAATGTTAAAAAATTTTTTAATAATTTAACTTAAATTTAGTTATTTTATTTATTTTTAAATTTAAATTAAAAGTAATAATGTTAGAAAATGATAAAAAAAAATATCTTTCTATAGCTTTAGATCATATTGAAAAATTATTCGGTAAAGGATCAATTATGAGATTAGGTGAGAATAGATCTATGGATATAGAAACTATTTCTACGGGTTCACTATCTTTAGATATAGCTTTAGGTGCTGGTGGATTGCCTATGGGAAGGATAGTAGAAATATATGGACCAGAATCATCTGGTAAAACAACTTTAACTTTACAAGTTATAGCAAAAGCACAAAAAGATAATAAAATATGTGCTTTTATAGATGCAGAACATGCATTAGATCCTTTGTATGCAAAAAAAATTGGAGTTGATATAGATAATTTATTATGTTCACAACCAGATACTGGAGAACAAGCTTTAGAAATATGTGATATATTAACTAAATTAAAAGCTGTTGATGTTATTGTTGTAGATTCAGTTGCCGCTTTAGTTCCTAAAGCGGAAATAGAAGGAGAAATAGGAGATTCGCATATAGGATTAGCTGCTAGAATGATGAGTCAAGCTATGAGAAAGTTAACTGGTAATTTAAAAAATTCAAATACATTATTAATATTTGTAAATCAGATAAGAATGAAAATAGGTGTTGTATTTGGTAATTCAGAAACCACAACTGGAGGAAATGCTTTAAAATTTTATTCTTCTATAAGATTGGATATAAGAAAAATAGGTTCTGTAAAAAATGGAGATGTAATTATAGGAAATGAAATAAGAGTTAAAGTAGTAAAAAATAAAATATCCGTACCTTTTAAACAAGCTGAATTTGAAATAATGTATGGAGATGGTATAAATATATATGGCGAGATTATAGATCTAGGAATTAAATATAAATTAATAGATAAATCTGGATCATGGTATAGTTATAATGGAGAAAGTATAGGACAAGGAAAAATAAATGCTTGTGAATTTTTAAAGAAAAATCCTAATGCTTTTGAAGTATTAGATAAAAAATTAAGAAGTATTATTTTTAATAATGTAAATTAATGGTTATGAATTCAAATGAAATACGTAATATGTTTTTATCATTTTTTAAAAGAAAAAATCATGTATTTATTAAGGAAAGTTCTTTAATATCAAAAAGTAGTGATTTATTATTTACTAATTCTGGTATGAATCAATTCAAGGATCTTTTTTTACTAGAAAATAATAAATTAAATTTCACTAGAGTAGTAAATAGTCAAAAATGTATTAGAGTAGGAGGAAAACATGATGATTTAAATAATATAGGTTATACTCTTAGACATAATACTTTATTTGAAATGTTAGGTAACTTTAGTTTTGGGGATTATTTTAAAGAAGAAAGTATAAATTTTTCTTGGGAATTGTTAACAAATAAAAATTGGTTTAATTTAGATAAAAATAAAATATTTATTACTGTATATTATTCTGATGAAGAATCAGAAAATATATGGAAAAAAATAGGTATATCTAAAAATAAAATAATAAAAATAAAAGATATAAACAAAAATAATAAATATATATCAAATAATTTTTGGCAAATGTCAAATATTGGGCCTTGTGGCCCATGTACTGAAATATTTTATGATTTAGGTGATAATTTTAAAGGAAAATTTACTAACAAAAGTAATATAGGAGATAGATATATAGAAATATGGAATTTAGTTTTTATTCAGTTTAATAAAGACATAAATGGGAATTTAATTAAATTAAATATGAATTCTGTAGATACCGGAATGGGATTAGAAAGGGTATCATCTATTATACAAAATGTAAATTCTAATTATAAAATTGATATATTTATAAATTTAGTAGAAATAGTTAAAAATAAATTAAATTTATTATATAATAAAAAAAATATTAAATATATAAAAATTATAGCTGATCATGTAAGAACTTCTATATTTATTTTATATAATAAAATTATACCTTCAAATGAAAAACATGGATATGTATTAAGAAAAATAATAAGAAGAGCATGTTGTTGTATAAATATGTTAGGAATAAATTATCCAATATTGTATACTATAATAAATAATTTTATAGAATATATGAAATTATTTTATTATGATTTTTTTTTATCCAATTATGAAATTGGAAATATAGAAAAAATTATTTTAAATGAAGAAGAAAAGTTTATAAATTTAATAAATTATGGATTATTAATATTAAAAAAAAATATAGACAATAATATAATAATAAAAAATAATAAAAAACTTTTAGATGGTAATTTTGTATTTAAATTATATGATACATATGGATTACCTATAGATATTATTATTAATTTTTGTAAAAAATATAATATTAATATAGATAAATTAATTTTTAATGAATTAATGAGTATACAAAAAATAAATAATTTTTAAACAAAAATAATTTTAAAATAAGGAATTTTATGCTTATTCTTACTAGAAAAATTGGAGAAACTTTCTTTATAGGCGATGATATATTAGTTACAATATTAGGTATAAGAGGTAATCAAACTAGAGTAGGTATTAGCGCACCTAAATCTGTATTAATACATAGAGAAGAAATATATAAAAAAATAAAAAGTGAAGAGAAATAATATTTTATGATGAGATGGCCGAGCGGTTTAAGGCGCTCCTTTGCTAATGGAGTATATTTATTATATCGAGGGTTCGAATCCCTCTCTCATCTATATATATTTTATTAGCATTTGTAGCTTAATATGGATAAGAGCATTCAGCTACGGACTGAAAGGTTGAAGGTTCGAGTCCTTCCAAATGCATAAATTTTATATTATTTGTATGTCGATATAGCTCAGTTGGTAGAGCAACTAACTTGTAATTAGTAGGTCAAAGGTTCAAATCCTTTTATCGGCTTATGGTGGGGTTCCCGAGTGGCTAAAGGGATCAGACTGTAAATCTGCTGTCAACTGTGACTTCGAAGGTTCGAATCCTTCCCCCATCAATATTTTATTTTGCGAATATAGTATAATGGTATTATGTTATCCTTCCAAGTTAAAGATATGGGTTCGATTCCCATTATTCGCTAATTTTGTTGATATAGCTCAGTTGGTAGAGCACATTCTTGGTAAGAATGTGGTCGGCAGTTCAAATCTGCCTATCAGCAAAATTATTAATCTATAACATATAAAAAAATTATGTCTAAAGAAAAGTTTAAAAGAACAAAACCTCATATAAATGTAGGAACTATAGGTCATGTTGATCATGGTAAAACTACTTTAACATCAGCAATAACTACTATTCTTTCTAAGAAATATGGTGGTAGTGTATATAAATTTGAACAAATAGATAATGCTCCAGAAGAAAAAGAAAGAGGAATAACTATAAATACATCTCATGTTGAATATGATACGAATAATAGACATTATGCACATGTAGATTGTCCTGGACATGCTGATTATATAAAAAATATGATAACAGGTGCAGCGCAAATGGATGGAGCTATATTAGTAGTTTCTGCTATAGACGGTCCTATGCCTCAAACTAGAGAACATATATTGTTAGCAAGACAGGTTGGTGTTCCACATATAATTGTATTTATAAATAAATGCGATATGGTAGATGACGAAGAAATATTAGATTTAGTAGAAATGGAAGTTAGAGAATTATTATCAAAATATGGATTTAAAGATAAAGATTTACCAGTTATAAGAGGTTCTGCCTTAAAAGCACTTGAAGGTGATAATAATTGGGAAAATAAAATAATAGATTTATCAGAATATTTAGATGAATATATTCCAGAACCTAAGAGAGATATTGATCATTCATTTTTATTACCAATAGAAGATGTATTTTCTATTTCAGGAAGAGGAACTGTTGTTACTGGAAGAATAGAAAAAGGTATTGTAAAAGTTGGCGATGAAATAGAAATAGTAGGTATAAAAAATACTATAAAAACTATTTGTACTGGTATAGAAATGTTTAAAAAATTATTAGATGAAGGGAGAGCTGGAGAAAATGTAGGTTTACTTTTAAGAGGAATAAAAAGAGAAGATGTAGAAAGAGGACAGGTGTTATCTAAACCAGGAAGTATAAAACCTCATACTAAATTTGAATCTGAAGTTTATGTATTAAATAAAGATGAAGGAGGACGTCATACACCATTTTTTAATGGATATAGACCTCAATTTTATTTTAGAACTACAGATGTTACCGGTACTATAGAACTACCAGATGATATAGAAATGGTTATGCCTGGAGATAATATAAAAGTAAAAATAAATCTTATGTCTTGTATTGCAATGAATGAAGGATTACATTTTGCTATAAGAGAAGGAGGAAAAACAGTTGGAGCTGGAATAGTAACAAAAATATTAGATTAATATTAAAAATTTAAATGTTTTATGATTATTAATAAAATTATTTTATTTATTAGTAATATAATATATGAAATTAAAGATATATCATATCCTAGTTTTTCATATATTATATATGTATCAATATTATTACTCTTTATTATTTTATTTATGTCTTTATTTATTTGGATGATTGATAGTATATTAATATTTATAATTTATTTAATAATTTATAATGAAAAAAAATTATAAAAATGGAAAAAAAATGGTATATAATTCAAGTATTTTCTGGATTTGAATTAAATATAGTAAATAATATAAAGGAAAAAATTAAATTAGAAAATATGGAGTATTTATTTGGAAAAACATTAATACCAAAAGAAGAAGTAATAGAATTTATAGATGGTAATAAAAAAAAAAGTGAAAGAAAATTTTTTCCAGGATATATATTTATAGAAATGAATGTTAATGAAATTAGTTTAAATTTGATAAAAAAAATACCTAATGTAATAGGATTTATGGGTAAAAATAAATATAATTGTCCTATACCATTAAATTCATCTGAAATTTTAAGTCTTATAAATAAAATAAATAATAATAAAGGAAAATTTATACCTAAAATTACATTTGATATAGGAGAAAAAATAAGAGTAAATGATGGACCTTTCTCAGACTTTATAGGAATAATAGAAAGTATAGATTATACAAAAAACACATTAATTGTATTAATATCAATTTTTGGAAGAAATACTCCTGTACAATTAAATTTTAGTAAAGTAGAAAAATATTAATATATTATGAAAAAAATAGAATGTAATATAAAATTACAAATACCTTCTCAAGAAGCTAATCCCGGTCCACCAATAGGTCCTATATTAGGACAAAAAGGTATAAATATATTAAAATTTTGTAATGAATTTAATAATAAATCCATTAATATAGAAAAAGGATTAATAGTTTCTGTATTAATAAATGTATTTTCAGATAAAACATTTAACTTTATAATAAAAAATTCTCCAACATCTATATTAATAAAAAAAATTCTTAATATAAGTTCTGGATCAAAAACTCCAGGAAAACTTTTTGTAAGTACTATAAACAAAAAACAAATATATAATATATCATTATTAAAACTTAATGATAGTAATTCTTTAAAAATCGAATCAGTTATAAACTCTATCACTGGAACAATAAAATCTATGGGAATAAAAATAGAAGATTAGAATGAAAACTAGTAAAAGAATTTTATATATAAAAGAAAAAATATATAAAGAAAATTTAGATAATATAGATTTTATAATTGAAAATATAAAAAAATATTCTTCTAAAAATTTCATAGAAAGTATTGATTTATCTATTATTCTCAATATAGATTTAAATATTAAACAAAATATTTTAAATAAAACTGTACTACCAAATGGTACTGGAAAAGAAATTAAAGTTGGGATACTTGCATTAGAAAAAGATAATAAATATATAATTAATAATGCAGATTATATAGGAATGGATGATTTAATAGATAATTTTCTTAATAAAAAAATTAAATTAGATGTATTTTTATATACTTCAGATTCATTTAAAATTTTAAATGAAAAGATAAATTTATTAAATAAAAAAAAATTAGTACCTAATTATAAACTTGAAACAATAACAAATAATAGTATATCTGAATCAATAAAAAATATAAAGTATAATACTATTTTTTATAAAATTGATAAAAATGGAATTATAAATACATCAATTGGTAAATTAAATTTTAGTTCAAATATGATAAAAGAAAATTTGATAAAACTATTAAAAGATATAAAAAATATTAAATTAAAAAAAACAAAAAGTAATTATTTTAAAAAAATTGTAATAAGTTCAACAATGGGTATTGGAATTGAAATTCCTAATGAATTTACTAAAATATATTAATTAATATATTTATGATAAAAATTGATAAAAAAAAAATTATAGTAAATAAAATTAGTATTTTATTAAATAAATCTACATCTATTTCTTTAATTAATCTTAATAATATAAAAACCAATGACATAAATAATTTAAGAAAAATTTTTTACAAAAATAATATAGGTATTTTTATAATAAAAAATAATATGTTAAATATAGCTTTAAATGAAAGTCCATTTAGTTTTTTAAAAAATAAAATAAAAAATAGTAATATAATATTATTAAGTTATAATATAGATTTTAATTTACCATTAAAAATATTTTATGAATATAAAAAAAATATAGAATACATAAAATTAATATGTTTTAATGGAAAAATATATGAGGGTGATAATATAAAATACATATGTAATATTTTAACTTATAAAGAATTATTAAATAAATTAATTTTTATATTAAAAGAAAAATCTATATTAAATTTATATAATATATTAAAAAAATTATTAAAAATAAAATCTAATCAGGAGTTATAAATGTCTTTAAGTAAAGAAGAAATTTTAGATGAAATATCTAGAATGTCAATTTTAGATATAAATGATCTTATATTAATGATTGAAAAAAAATTTTCTATATCTTTATCAAATATTTCTACATTAAAAGAAAATGATAAAGAAGAAAAGATATTAGAAAAAAATGATTTCAATATTATATTAAAATCTATAGGAACAAATAAAATATCTGTAATAAAATCTATTAGATCTATATTAAATTTAGGATTAAAAGAATCTAAAGATTTAGTAGAATCAGTTCCAGTAAAAATAAAGGAAAAGGTATCTAAAATAGATGCTGAAAATATAAAAAAAATATTAGAAGAATCTGGAGCAAATGTAGATTTAGAATAAATTTTATTTTTAACAAAAAAAAATCATGGTATATTTATATAACATAAAAAGAATAAGGAAAAATTTTAGTAAATTTACTAAAATTTTAGATGTTCCTAATTTATTATATATTCAAAAAGAATCATTTAAAAAATTTATAGATTTTAATTATAAAAATAATAACTATGGTATAAATTCTGTATTAAAATCTTTTTTTCCTATAATAAATTACAATAAAAGTATAGAATTAAAATATATAGATTATAAATTAGACGAGCCTATATTTAATATAATAGAATGTAAAATAAAAGGATTAACTTTTTTATCTCAATTAAAAATTAAATTAAATTTAATTAATTACGAAATAAATAGTAATAAAGTAATAGATTCAAAATTTCAAGAAGTTTATATATGTGATATCCCAATAATGACAGAAAATGGATCATTTATAATAAATGGAACAGAAAGAGTTATAGTATCTCAATTACATAGAAGCCCTGGAGTTTTTTTTAATAAAATAAAAGATAAAAATCAATTAAATAAAGTATTATATAATGCTAGAATAATTCCTTATAGAGGATCATGGTTAGATTTTGAATTTGATATTAAAGATAATTTATTTTTTAGGATAGATAGGAAAAAAAAATTACCAGTAACAATATTGTTACATGCTTTAAAATTTTCTAATGAAAATATAATAAATTTATTTGAAAAAAAAATAAATATTAATATTATAAATAGTTCTTATATAGAAATAGATATAATATATGAAGATATATTAAACGAAATATTACCATTTGATATAATATATGAAGATAGTATTTTTTTTAAAAAAGGTAAAAATATTTTATTAAATAATATAGAAGAGTTAAAGAAAAAAAATATAATAAAAACTAAATTAAATATTGATTTTATATTAAATAAAATATCATATAAAAATTATTATGATAAATATGGAAATATAATAATATTAGCAAATCAAATAATAGATAAGTTAAATATAGATATTTTAATAAAAGAAAATATAAATATTATAGAAATAATTTTTAATGATAAAAGTAAAAACTATATATCTAATACATTAAATATAGATAATACATTTGATGAAATAAGTGCTATAAAAGAAATATATAAAATAATAAAACCTGGAGAATTATCTACTGATGACTCTATAAAAAAATCATTTAAAAATATATTTTTTTCTAAAGATAAATATAATTTATCAGAAGTAGGTAGAATGAAAATAAATATGTCTTTAAATAGAAATAATAAAGAAGGAGAAAAAATTATAGATAAAAAAGATATTATTGATATAATAAAAAAATTAATAAATATAAAAAATGGAAAAGATTTTTTAGATGATATAGATAGTCTAAGTAATAGAAGGGTTAGATTAGTAGGAGAAATGATTGAAAATCAATTTAGAATTGGAATATCTAGATTAGAAAAAATAATAAAAGAAAAAATATCATTAATAAGTAATATAGATTTAATAAATCCACAAGATATAATAAATTCTAAACCAATATCATCAATTATAAAAGAATTTTTTACTTCTAGTCAATTATCTCAATTTATGGATCAAAATAATCCATTGTCAGAAATAACTCATAAAAGAAGAATATCAACATTAGGTCCTGGAGGTTTAACAAAAGAAAGAGCAAGTTTTGAAATAAGAGATGTACATCCTACTTATTATGGAAAATTATGCCCTATAGAAACTCCTGAAGGGCCTAATATAGGTTTAATAAATTCTTTATCAATATATGCAAGAACAAATGAATATGGATTTCTAGAAACTCCATATAAAATAGTAAAAAATGGATTAGTTACTAATAATATAATATATTTATCTTCAATAGAAGAATATAATTTTAAAATAGCTCAAGCTGATACTAAATTAGATATAAATAATAATATAATAGATAATTATATTATTTGCAGAAATAAAGGTGAATTTAATTATTTTTATAAAAAAGAAATTGATTATATAGATATATCAAATCAACAAATAGTATCTGTTGGAGCATCATTAATCCCATTTTTAGAACATGATGATGCAAATAGAGCTTTAATGGGGGCTAATATGCAAAGACAAGCTGTTCCTATAATTAAACCAGAATATCCTATAATAGGAACTGGGATGGAAAGAATAGTAGCAGAAGACTCAGGAGCGATAATATTAGCTAATAGAAGCGGTATAGTTTCATATTTAGATTCAAAATATATATTTATAAATGTAGATAAAAGTGAAATATATAATAATGATGATTTAGGAATTGATATTTATGAACTAAATAAATTTAGTAAAACAAATCAAAATACATGTATAAATCAAACACCATGTATAGAATTAAATAGTAAAGTAAAATTTGGAGATGTTATAGCAGATAATCAATCAACAAATTTAGGAGAATTATCATTAGGTCAAAATTTAAGAGTAGCTTTTATGATATGGAATGGATATAATTTTGAAGATTCTATATTAATTTCAGAAAGATTAGTAAATAAAAATAAATTTACTAGTATACATATACAAGAATTAATTTGTACAGTAAGAGATACAAGATTAGGAAATGAAGAGATAACATCTGATATACCTAATATAGATTATAAATTATTATCTAAGTTAGATGAAAATGGAATAATTAGCATAGGATCGTATGTATCTGAAGGAGATATATTAGTAGGAAAAATAACTCCGAAAGATGAAACTCAATTATCTCCAGAGGAAAAATTATTAAAAGCTATATTTGGAGATAAAGCTTCAAACATTAAAGATACATCACTTAGAGTCCCTAACGGGATGTATGGAACTGTTATAGATGTACAAATATTTTTTAAAAATAATTTAAAGAAAAATAACTCTATATTAGATCAAGAAAAAAATAAAATAAAAGAAGATATAAATAATAAAACAAAAATATTAAAATTATTATTATTAAAAAAAATAAATAAAATATTAAAATATTCAAATTATGATGAAATAACTAATATTAATAAAAAAATAAATATAAATATAAATGATATTAAAAATAAAATATATTTAGAACTATTAATAAATAAATTCAATAATTTAGAAAATGAAAATAATAAATATATAGAATTAGAATATAAAAAAATAAATAAATCTAATGAATTATCACCAGGAATATTAAAAATAGTTAAAATATATATAGCGACAAAAAAACAAATTCAACTTGGTGATAAAATGTCAGGAAGACATGGTAATAAAGGAGTTGTATCTAAAATATGTCCTATAGAAGATATGCCTTATGATATAAATGGAAATGTGGTTGATATTGTTTTAAATCCTTTAGGAGTTCCATCAAGAATGAATATAGGTCAAATTTTAGAAGTCTATTTAGGTAATGCCGCAAAAGAAATAGGTAATATAATAAAAAAATTAATAAATAATAATGAAGAAATTTATAAAATAAGAAATTATCTAAAAAATGTTTATAATTTAAATAATAATATTAATAATATAGATTTAGATAAATTTTCTGATGAAGAAATATTATTACTATCTAATAATTTAATAGAAGGCTTGCCTATATCAACACCTGTTTTTGATGGAGCTAAAGAAGAAGAAATAAAAGAAATATTAAAATTTGCAAATATAAATGAATCAGGTCAGATAGATTTATTTGATGGGTGTACAGGAGAAAAATTTGATAGAAAAATAACTGTTGGATATATGTATGTTATGAAATTAAATCATCTTGTTGATGATAAAATACATGCCAGATCTACTGGATCATATAGTTTAATAACACAACAGCCTTTAGGCGGTAAATCACAATTTGGAGGTCAAAGATTTGGAGAAATGGAAGTTTGGGCTTTAGAAGCATATGGAGCTGCTTATACTTTGCAAGAAATGTTAACTGTTAAATCTGATGATATAAATGGTAGAACAAATATATATAAAAATATAATAAATGGTAAATATTATATGGAACCTTATATACCAGAATCTTTTAATGTTTTATTAAAAGAAATAAAATCATTATGTATAGATATAGAATTAAAAAATGATGAAGAATAATTTTATTTTAAATTTTATTTATATTAATTTTAGGAGATACTGTGAATTATATATTTGATGATATCTTTAATAAAGATTTATCATATAAAACATTTAATTCTATAAAAATATCTTTAGCTTCACCAGAAAAAATAAGATCATGGTCATTTGGAGAAGTTAAAAAACCAGAAACTATAAACTATAGAACTTTTAAACCAGAAAGAGATGGTTTATTTTGTGCTAAAATTTTTGGACCTATAAAAGATTATGAATGTTTATGTGGTAAATATAAAAAAATAAAATATAAAGGAATAACATGTGAAAAATGTGGTGTAGAAATAATTTCTTCTAAAGTTAGAAGAGATAGAATGGGTCATATAGAATTGTCATCTCCTATAGCTCATATATGGTTTTTAAAATCTTTGCCATCAAGGATAAGTTTATTATTAGATATATCATTAAAAGATGTAGAAAAAATATTATATTTTGAAAACTATATAGTAGTTGATAATGGAACAACAAATTTAAAAATTAATCAGATTTTAACAGAAGATCAATATTTTAAATATATAGAGAAATATGGAGATGAATTTGATGCTAAAATAGGCGCAGAAGCGATATATTTCTTATTAAAAAAAATTAATTTAAATAATGAATATAATATATTAATTAATGAATTTAATAATAAAAAAATATCAGATAATAAAAAAAAAAAAATATATAAAAGATTAAAATTAATAAAATTATTTATAGTATCAAATAATAAACCTGAATGGATGATTTTAACTGTATTACCTGTTATACCTCCAGATCTAAGACCTCTTGTTCCAATAGATGGAGGAAGGTTTGCTACATCAGATCTAAATGATTTATATCGTAGAATAATAAATAGAAATAATAGATTAAAGAGATTAATTGAATTATCAGCTCCAGATATAATAATAAAAAATGAAAAAAGAATGTTACAAGAAGCTGTTGATTCATTATTAGATAATGGTAGAAAAAATAAAATATCTTCTAATAAAAGAAGACAATTAAAATCATTATCTGATATGATAAAAGGAAAACAAGGCAGATTTAGACAAAATTTATTGGGAAAAAGAGTTGATTATTCTGGAAGATCAGTAATAACTGTTGGACCAAATTTAAAATTAAATCAATGTGGTATTCCTAAAAAAATGGCATTAGAATTATTTAAACCGTTTATATATGGAAAATTAGAAAAATTAGGAATATGTTCTAGTATAAAATTAGCAAAAAAAATGGTTGAAAATGAAGAGCTTATAGTTTGGAATATTTTAGAGGATATAGTTAATAACTATCCTATTTTATTAAATAGAGCTCCAACTCTTCATAGATTAGGTATACAATCATTCTATCCTATATTAATAGAAGGTAAATCTATACAGTTGCATCCATTAGTTTGTACAGCTTATAATGCAGATTTTGATGGAGATCAAATGGCTATACATATACCATTAACATTAGAATCTAAAAATGAATCTATTAATTTAATGATGTCTACAAATAATATTCTTTCTCCTGCTAATGGAGAGCCAATTATAGTTCCATCTAAAGATATAATATTAGGAATATATTATATGACAAAAGAGATTGAAAATAAAGATAATAATATTTTTATTAATAATGTTAATGAAGTTAAAAAATTATATGATACCGGAAAAATAAAATTACATGAAAATATAAATATTAAAATTAAAGAGTATATAAATAATAATAATAATCTTATTGAAAATATTTATTCAGTAAAAACAACTGTTGGTAGAATTATTTTATGGGATATAATTCCTAATGGGATTGAATTTAATTATATAAATAAAGTTTTAAACAAAACTAATATACTAAAATTAATTGATATATGTTATATAAATTTAGGAAAAGATAAAACAGTTAAATTAGTAGATGATTTGATGTATTTAGGATTTAAATTCGCTACGAAATCAGGAATATCTATAAATATGAATGATTTTATAATTCCTAAAAACAAAAAAAAAATAATAGAAAAAACAGAAATAGAAGTAGAAAATATACAAAATCAATATCAATTAGGATTAATAACATATAAAGAAAAATATAATAAAGTAATAGATATATGGTCTAATGTAAATGAAAATATATCAAAATTTGTTATGAATAAATTAAAAATTAGTAATAATAGTTTTAACAGTATGTTCATGATGATAGACTCAGGAGCCAGAGGATCTTCTAATCAAGTAAGACAAATTTCTGGTATGAGAGGATTAATGTCAAAACCAGATGGATATATAATTGAAACACCAATAAAAGCAAATTTTAAAGAAGGATTAAATATATTAGAATATTTTATATCAACTCATGGTGCTAGAAAAGGATTATCTGATACTGCATTAAAAACTGCAAATTCTGGATATTTAACTAGAAGATTAGTTGATGTCGCTCAAGATATAGTTATAACTGAATATAATTGTAATACTGAAAATGGAATAGAAATAAATTGTATATTAAATTTTTATGAAAATAAAGAAGTATTAAAAGATAAAATTTTTGGTAGAGTTTTATCTAAAGATATATTTGATTCTAATAATAATATATTATTAAAAAAAAATGATTTAATAGATATTAATAATTTTATTGTTATAAAAAATATATATATAGAGAATATATATATAAGATCTCCAATAACATGTGAATCAGAATTTGGATTATGTGCATTATGTTATGGAATAGATTTAACTAAAGGAGAAATAGTAAAAATAGGAGAAGCTGTAGGTGTTATAGCTGCTCAATCAATTGGAGAACCTGGCACACAACTTACAATGAGAACATTTCATGTAGGAGGATCAGCTTCAAAAATTAATATGAATTCAAATATAAAATCTAAAAATGATGGAATATTAAAATTAATAAATTATAAAATAATTAAAAATACTAGTAATAAAAATATATTAATATCAAGAAATACTGAATTAAAGTTAATAGATTCAAATGGAAGAATAAAAGAAACTTATAAAGCACCTTATGGTTCTTATATTTTAAAAAAAGATAAAGATATAGTTAAAAAAAATGAAATTATTGCAGTTTGGGATTTATATACAATACCTATAATTTCAGAAGTTAATGGGATTATTGAATTTGTTGATATGATAGAAGAAAAAACTTTTACATATAAAAAAGATGAATCGACAGGATTGTTATATATAACTATATTAGAAAATCTTAATAAAGAATTAAGACCTATGATAAAAATAATTAGTAATAATATAACAAAAGAAAAACTAAATAAAACTTCATATTATAGATATTTTTTACCTCCTAAATCTATAGTACATATAAAAAATAAATCTTTTATATACATGGGAGATATAATAGCTAAAATACCTCAAGATTTTAGTAAAATAAAAGATATAACAGGTGGATTACCAAGAATATCAGATTTATTTGAAGCAAGAAAAATAAAAGATTCTGCTATATTAGCAGAAAAAACTGGGATAATATATTTTGGTGATGAAACTAAAGGAAAAAAAAAAATAACAATTGTTCCAATAAATGAAAATGATTCAATATATGAAGAAATGATACCAAAATGGAAACATTTAAGTGTTTTTGAAGGAGAGAAAGTAGAAAAAGGTGATATAATATCAGATGGTCAACAATCTTTACATGATATATTAAGATTAAAAGGAATTAATTCATTAACTAGTTTTATAATAAATAATATTCAAGAAATTTATAAATTTCAAGGAGTTAGAATAAATAATAAACATATAGAAATAATAATAAAACAGATGCTAAAAAAAGTAACTGTAGTTAATAAAGGTGATTCTAATTTATTAGAAGGAGAGCAAATTAAATTATATGATGTAAGAAGTATAAATAAAAAATTAAAAAATGAAAATAAAGAATTAGTTAAATTTGAATATAATTTAATTGGTATAACTAAATCATCTTTATTAACAGATTCATTTATATCATCCGCTTCTTTTCAAGAAACAACAAAAGTATTAACAGAATCATCTATATCTGGTAAAATTGATAAATTAAAAGGATTAAAAGAAAATATAATAGTAGGAAGATTAATACCAGCAGGGACTGGATATAAATATTATAAAAAAACAAAATCTTAAAGTATGGTAACAATAAATCAATTAATAAAAAAATCAAGAAAAAAAAAAATATACAAGAGTAATGTACCTGCATTAAATTCATGTCCTCAAAAAAGAGGAATATGTTTAAAAGTATATACTACTACTCCTAAAAAACCTAACTCAGCATTAAGAAAGATATGCAGGGTTAAATTAACTAATGGTATTGAAGTTACTGCTTATATAGGCGGAGAAGGGCATAATTTACAAGAACATTCTTCTGTGTTAATAAGAGGAGGAAGAGTTAAAGATTTACCAGGAGTTAGATACCATGTAGTAAGAGGAACATTAGATTGTTCTGGAGTAAAAAATAGAAAAAAAAGTAGATCTAAATATGGAACAAAAAAAAATAATAATTAATATAATTTAATTTTATGTCTCGTAGAAAAATAAAAAAAATAAATAATATTTTACCTGATATTAAATATAATTCTAAATTAGTATCTAAATTTATAAATATATTAATGTTAAATGGTAAAAAATCTTTAGCTCAGAATATATTATATTCTGCTTTATATAAATTGAAAAATATAAATAATAATGAAATAGAAATATTTAATAAAGCTATAGATAATGTAAAACCTTTATTAGAAATAAAATCAAGAAGAGTTGGAGGATCAACATATCAAATACCTATAGAAATAAAAGAAGATAGAAGTTATACATTAGCTATTAGATGGATAATAAGATTTGCAAGAAAAAGAAAGATAGATAAAACAATGAATATTAAGTTATCAAATGAATTAAATGATGCTTTTTTAAATAAAGGGTCTTCAATAAAAAAACGTGATGAAATATATAAAATAGCAGAATCTAATAAAGCATTTGCTCATTATAAGTGGTAAAAATGAATATACCAATAAATAAATATAGAAATATTGGAATAAGTGCACATATTGATGCTGGAAAAACTACATTTACAGAAAGAGTTTTATTATATACAGGAATAAATAAAAAATTAGGAGAAGTACATTATGGATCAGCAACTATGGATTGGATGGAACAAGAACAAGAAAGAGGGATAACAATAACTTCTGCTGCAACTACTTGTTTTTGGGAAGGTTTATTTAGACAATATAATAATGATAAATATAAAATAAATATTATAGACACTCCTGGTCATGTAGATTTTACTGTAGAAGTAGAAAGATCTATGAGAATATTAGATGGAGCAGTAATGATATATTGCGCAGTAGGAGGTGTACAACCTCAATCTGAAACTGTATGGAGACAAGTTAATAAATATAATATACCTAGAATAGCTTTTATAAATAAAATGGATAGAGTTGGAGCTAATTTTTTTAATGTAATAGATCAAATAAAAAATAAATTGATATCATCTAATCCTATACCAATACAATTATCTATAGGGTCAGAAGATAAATTTGTTGGTATAGTAGATCTTATAAGATTAAAATCATTATATTGGAACAACGACGATTATGGTGTAAATGTTAAAATTTCTGATGAAATACCAAATGAATTAAAAGAAATTTCAATTAATTTGAAAAATATATTAATTGAAACAGCAGCAGATTCTTGTGATGAATTATTAAATAAATATATAAATAAAGGATCATTAAATGAATATGAAATTAAATATGGATTAAGATTAAAAACATTAAATAATGAAATAATTCCTGTTTTATGCGGTTCTGCTTTTAAAAATAAAGGAATACAACCAGTTTTAGATTCAATAATAGATTTTTTACCATCACCTAATGATATACCTCCAATAAAAGTAAATAATATAATAAGATATCCTAAATATGAAGATCCATTTACTGCATTAGTATTTAAAATATATTCTGATCCGTTTGTAGGAAATTTAACTTTTATTAGAGTATACTCTGGAAAAGCTAAAACTGGAGATTATATATTTAATTCTAATAAAAAAAAAAAAGAAAAATTAGGACGTATAGTACAAATGCATGCAAATAAAAGATTAGAAATAAAAGAAATATTTGCCGGTGATATTGTAGCAGCTATAGGTTTAAAAGATGTTTCTACAGGAGATACATTATGTGATATTAATAACCCTATAATATTAGAAAAAATAAAATTTCCTGATCCTGTTATTTCAATAGCTATAGAACCCAATACAAAAATTGATCAAGAAAAAATGAGTATTGCTTTAAATAAATTATCTCAGGAAGATCCTTCTTTTAATGTAAATGTAAATGTAGAAACAAATCAAACTATAATATCTGGAATGGGAGAATTACATTTAGAAATATTAGTAGATAGAATGAAAAGGGAGTTTAATGTAAACGCTAAAATAGGTAAACCTCAAGTTGCATATAAAGAAACTATAAAAAAAATTGTTAAACATGAAGGAAAATATATAAGACAAACTGGTGGAAGAGGTCAATTTGGTCATGTTTTTTTAAAAATAGAACCTATAAAAAATGGAAATAATACTTATGAATTTATAAATAAAATAGTTGGTGGAGTTATACCAAAAGAATATATTCCAGCTATAGATAAAGGAGTTAAAGAGCAAATGAAAGGTGGGATATTAGCAGGATATCCAATAATAAATATAAAAGTTACATGTTATGATGGATCATATCATGAAGTTGATTCATCAGAAATAGCATTTAAAATTGCAGGATCAATAGCTTTTAGAGAAGCTTTTTTAAAAGCTAATCCTGTATTATTAGAGCCTATAATGAGTGTTGAAATTGAAACTCCTAAAGAATATATAGGAGATGTTATTGGAGATCTCAATAAAAAAAGAGGGATAATAGAAAATATAGAAACTAATTTAATGTATAATAAAATATATTCATTTGTACCATTATCAGAAATGTTTGGTTATTCTACTGAATTAAGATCTAAAACTCAAGGAAGAGCTTCATATTCAATGAAATTTTTGAAATATAATGAAGTTCCATATGAATATCAAAAAAAGATAATTGAATTAAAAAAAATTAATGTTAAGATATAAAATGTCAAATTTTAATAATAAAATTAGAATAAAATTAAAATCATTCAATTTTAAATTAATAATAAATTCAACTAAAGATATAATATATACAGCAAAAAATACCGGAGCTGTTGTATATGGACCGATCCCTTTGCCAACTAAAATAGAAAAATTTATAGTTTTAACTTCACCTCATGTAAATAAAGACGCAAGAGAACATTATGAATTAAGAACTTATAAACGTTTAATAGATATAATTCAACATACAGAAAAAACTATTGAAGCATTAAAGCATTTAAATATAAATTCTGGAGTTGATGTAAAAATAATTATATTATCAAAATAAATAATAATATAGATAAAGATGATAATAATAGGAAATAAAATTGGTATGACTAGACTTTTTTTAAATGATGGTATGTCAATACCTATAACTATATTAAAAATATATAATAATTTTATTACTTATATAAAAAATAATTCATTACAAATAACTGTTGAGTCTAATATTAAAATAAAAAAAATAAATAAATCTATAATTGGCCATTATAAAGCTAGTAATATTAGCCCCGGGATTGGATTATGGGAATATAAATTAAAATTATGTGAAAATATAAGTGATTTTAAAATTGGTCAGAAATTATCTATAGATAATTTAATTAATGTAGATAAAGTAAATATTACTGGTATATCTAAAGGAAAAGGATTTTCAGGCGTTATAAAAAGATGGAATTTTAAAATGCAAGATGCATCTCATGGTAATTCTTTATCACATAGAGCTCCAGGTTCTATAGGTCAAAATCAAAGCCCTGGAAGAGTTTTTAAAGGAAAAAAAATGGCCGGACATCATGGAAATTATAAAAAAACTATAAAAAATCTAAAAATAATGTATATAGATTCATATAAAAATATTGTAGCTATAAAAGGTTCAATACCAGGATCTAATAATAAAAATGTAATAATAAATTTTAAACTTAATGGATAATAAAATGGAGTTAATAGTTTATGATTCAAAAGAAAAAATAGTAGTTTTAGATGATGTATTTAATATTGAATTTAATAATAATTTAGTTCATCAAATAATAATATCAGAATCTTTATTAAATAAAAAAAATACTAAGTTAAATAAAAATAGATCTAATGTAAAAGGATCTAATATAAAACAATGGAAGCAAAAAGGCACAGGTAGAGCTAGAGCAGGAAGTAAAAAAAGTCCTATATGGAGATCAGGAGGGGTTACATTTGGAAATCAAATAAATTCATATAAATATAAAATAAATAAAAAAATGTATAAAAAAGCATTTAAATGTATATTATCAGAATTAATAAGAAACGATAGGATATATATATTTAGTGAATTTATTATAAATGATTTCAAAACAAAAAAATTAATAGAAAAAATATATTTTTTTTATAATAAATATAAAAAAATATTGATAATAGTTAACAACTATGATAAAAATTTATTTCTATCATCAAAAAATATATTTAAAATAAAAATAATATTAATAAAAGATATAATTTTAAGTAGATTAATAAATTATGATTGTATTTTAATAACATTAGAATCTATAAAATTTATAGAAAATAGATTAGTAATATGATAAATTATAGAGAGATTTTACTGAAAGTTTTAAATTATCCATTTATTTCAGATAAAAATAATAAGTTATTTAGTAAATTTAAAATATTAACATTTAAAGTAAATTATAATTCGAATAAAAAATTAATAAAAGATTCAATATATGAAATTTTTAAAATAAAACCAATAAAAATAAATATACTAATTATAAAAGGAAAATCTAAAATTTATAAAAATATTTTTGGAAAAAGAAAAAAATGGAAAAAAGCATATATTTTTTTTAAAAAAAATGAAAATTTTAAAGATATAAATAATCTAATAAAACTAAATTAGTTTATGATTAAAATTAAAAAATTAAAACCTACTTCTCCAGGTATAAGACATTTAGTATATATAAAAAATAATGAGTTAAGTAAAAAAAAACCTATAAAAAAATTAGTTATAAAATTAAATAAAACAGGAGGAAGAAATAATTATGGTCGTATTACAACTAGGCATATAGGTGGAAGACATAAAAGAAAATATCGTTTAATAGATTTTAAAAGAGATAAGGATAATATATTAGGAACAGTTAATAGAATAGAATATGATCCAAATAGATCATCAAATATAGCATTAATAATATACAGAGATGGTATAAAAAAATATATATTATGTCCAAAAGGATTAAAAATTGGAGATAAAATTCAATCTGGAATATCATCATCAATAAATAGTGGTAATTCTATGATATTAAAAAATATCCCAGTTGGATATAAAATACATAATATTGAATTAAATCCAGGACAAGGAGGAAAAATATCTAGATCTGCCGGATCGTATTCTCAAATTATTTCTAAAGATAATAAATATGTATTTATAAAATTAAAATCTGGAGAAATAAGAAAAATATTAGAAAGCTGTAGAGCTACTATAGGAGAGGTAGGAAATTCTGAGCATATGTTAATAAAATTAGGAAAAGCTGGAAAAAATAGAAGAAAAGGTATTAGACCTACAGTAAGAGGAACTGCTATGAATCCAGTAGATCATCCTCACGGAGGGGGAGAAGGAAAGAATTTTGGTAAACATCCTGTGTCTCCATGGGGATTAAGTTCTAAAGGAAAAAGAACTAGAAGAAATAAAAGAACAGATAAATTTATAGTAAAAAAAAGATATAATAAATAAAATAGGTAAATTTTAAAAATGTCACGTTCATTAAAAAAAAGTCCATTTATTAGTTTATCTTTATTTAATAAAATAAAAAAAAATATAGATAATAATAAAAAAGAAAAAATATTAACATGGTCTAGAAGTTCAACAATATTTCCTAATATGGTTGGATTTACAATATCTGTTCATAATGGCAGAAAACATATCCCATTATTTATAACTGAAGATATGGTTGGTCATAAATTAGGTGAATTTTCTCCTACAAGAAAATTTAAAGGACACATAGCTGATAAAAAAATAAAAAAGAAAGAATAAAATAATATGATTGTATATTCTAAATATAAAAAAGCTAGAATTTCTGCTCAGAAAGTTCGTTTAGTTTCAAAATTAATAAAAGGAAAAAAAGTTTATGAAGCTTTAAATATATTAAAGTTTCTAAATAAAAAAGCTTCTTACATTTTAATAAAAACTCTTGAATCTGCAATATCAAATGCAGAAAATAATAATGGATTAGATATTGATTTATTAAAAGTAAATACTGTTTTAGTAGATGAAGGTTCAAGTTTTAAAAGAATAATACCTAGAGCTAAAGGTAGATTTAATTATATAAAAAAACGTACTTCTATAATAAGTATTTTTTTAAAAAAAATTTAATTTATAATATAAATAAATAAAATGGGTCAAAAAGTAAATCCTATAAGTTTTCGTTTTGGTGTTATAAAAAATTGGAATTCTATATGGTATGCAAATAAAAAGAAATTTTTAATTAATTTAAAAAATGATTATAATATCAGAAAATTTATAAATAATTATTTACCTAAGTATTATATTTCAAATATAATAATAGAAAGATTAAATAAAAATATAATAATAACTATATATACATCTAGACCTGGAATTATAATAGGTAAAAAAGGAGAAGATGTAGAGAAATTAAAAAAAATGATACATAAAATATCTAATGTATCAATTCAATTAAATATACTTGATATTAATAAACCAGATATAGATGCTAATTTAATATCTAAAAATATAGCATATCAAATAGAAAAAAGAAATCTATTTAGACGTGTTATGAAAAAACATATTAATAATGCAATTAGATTAGGAGCTAAAGGTATAAAAATAGAATTAAATGGTAGATTAGGTGGTTCTGATATATCAAGAACTGAATGGTACAAAGAAGGTAGAATACCATTACATACTATTAGAGCTGATATAGATTATGGACAATATGAAGCAAAAACAAATTATGGAATAATAGGAGTTAAAGTATGGATATTTAAAGGTGAAATATTTAATAAAAAAAAATAAAATATGTTACAACCTAAAAATACTAAATTCAAAAAATATCAAAAAGGTAGAAATAAAGGTTTTTCAATAGGTATGAGATTAGAATATGGAGAGTTTGGTTTAAAATCAATATCTAGAGGAAGGATTACTTCTAATCAAATAGAATCAGCAAGAAGAGCTATATCTAGATATATAAAAAGACAGTGTAAAATATGGATAAGAATATTTCCTGATAAACCTATAACAAAAAAACCTTTAGAAGTAAGAATGGGTAAAGGAAAAGGAAATGTTGAATTTTGGGTTTCATTAATAAAACCTGGGATGATTTTATATGAAATAGAAAATATACCAGAAAATATTGCAAAACAAGCGTTTAAATTAGCTTCTTCAAAATTACCTATTAAAACTTTATTTATATATAAAAATGAATTATAAAAAAAATTTTAATAATATTAAAAATAAAAAAGAATTTTATAACAAATTAATAGATTTATTATATGAAAAATTTTATTTAAATTTAAAAATAAAAAATAATAATAATAATAAAGTTCATTTATTAAAAATAAATAGAAAAAAAATATCTTTATTAAAGTATTTATTTAACAAGAATAATAATATAAATTTATGAGTAAAAATATTGTTGCTACTGTAATAAAAAAAAAAATGAATAAAACAGTTACTGTATTAATAAAAAATATTAGTAAACATTTTATTTATGAAAAAATAATAATAAATAACAAAAAAATACATGTTCATGATGAAAAAAGTATATCTGATATAGGCGATTTAATTTTAATAAAAGAATGTAGACCTATATCTAAAATTAAATCATGGATATTGGTAAAAATAATAAAAAAAAATAATTAAATTTTATATTTAAAATGATTCAAGAACAGACAATTTTACTTGTTGCGGATAATTCTGGAGCTAAAAAAGTTCTATGTATAAAAGTTTTAGGAGGATCTAAAAAAAAATATGCTAGTATAGGAGATATAATTAAAGTGGCAGTTAAAAGTTCTTCTCCAAATGGTAAAGTTAAAAAAGGAGAAGTATCTAAAGCTGTTGTTGTTAGAGTAAAAAAAAAAATTTCTAACAATAAAGAATTTATAAAATTTGATAATAATTCATGTGTAATTATAAATGAAAATAATTTACCTATAGGAACAAGAATATTTGGACCTATTCCTAAAGAAATAAAAAATAAATTTCCTAAAATAGTTTCATTAGCTTTAGAAATTTTATAAAATATTATTATGTTAAAAAAAAAAATTAAAATAAAAAGTAATAATGAAGTTATTATATTAACAGGTAAATATAAGAAATATACAGCTAAAGTTATAAAAATATTAAATAAAAAATATTTAATTTTAAATTTAAATAATAAAGAAGTTAAAAATGATAGTAAGGAATATAAAAAAATACATATTTCAAATGTGTCATTAATAAATATTGTTAAAAATGAAAAATGAGTTATATTTTAAATACAAAAATATTATATCTGAAAATATTAAAAAAAAATTTTTATATAAATCTGTAATGGAAATTCCTATTATAAATAAAATTACTATAAATATGGGATTTGGAAAATTTATTTCAGAAAAAAAAATACTAGAAACTACATTTGATGATTTAACTAAAATATCAGGTCAAAAACCTATATTTACTAAAGCTAAAAAATCAATATCTAATTTTAAAATTAGAAAAGGAGTAATTATAGGATGTAAAGTAACATTAAGAAATAAAAGAATGTGGTCTTTTATTGATAAATTAATATGTGTAGTAATACCTAGAATTAGGGATTTTAGAGGTTTTTCTAAAAAATCATTTGATAAAATGGGTAATTTTAATTTAGGTATAAAAGAGCATATAATTTTTCCTGAAATAAATTATGATTATATAAATAGAGTAAAAGGTATGGATATCAATTTTAATATTAAATCTAAATCTTTAGATGAATCTATTTTTTTATTAAAATCAATAAATTTTCCTATAAAATATTAAAATTAATGACAAAAAAATCTATTATAATAAGAAATAATAAAAGAAAAATATTAGTAAGTAAATTTATAAATAAAAGAAAAAAATTAAAAAATATTATTAAATCAAACATCTCTTCTAAAGAAGATAAATGGAACGCAATGTTAAAGTTTCAATGTTTTCCTAAAGATTCTATACAATATAGAATAAAGAATAGATGTTATCAATCTGGAAGATCTAGATCATTTATAAGAAGATTTGGATTAAGTAGAATAAAATTTAGAGAATCAGTAATTTTAGGATATATTCCTGGAATTAAAAAATCTAGTTGGTAATTAAATGAATAATCAAGATCCTATTTCTGAAATGTTTAATTGTATTAAAAATGCTCAAAAATCAAAAAGAGATTTTGTTAGTATATTTAAATCAAAAATAAAATTATCTATAATAGAAATTTTAAAAAAAGAAGGTTTTATAAAAAATTATAATGTATTAATTTTAGATAAAAAATGCTATATAAAAATTTTTTTAAAATATTTCAATAATATCCCAGTTATAGAAGAACTAAAAAGAATTAGTAAACCAAGTTTAAGGATATATACTAATTTATTTAGAATAAAAAAAAATATAAATAAATTTGGTATATTTATAATTTCAACATCAAAAGGAATAATGACTGATTATAATTGTTGTGAATTAAAATTAGGAGGAGAATTAATATGTTATATTTCATAAAATTATATATAAATATAAAATGTCTCGTATAGCTAATAGAAAATTAATTATTCCTAATAATGTTTTAATTAATATTGAATATAATAAAATAAATGTTTTATGTAATGAAAATTATTTATTTATAAAATATAATCCTATTATAAAAATAAATAAAAAAGATAATTTTATATATATAGATTATAATAAAAATAATAAAAAAATATTATCTTATTCAGGAACTGTGAATTCTTTGATAAAGAATATGATAATTGGAGTTACAATTGGTTTTAGAAAAAAATTAATAATAAAAGGAATAGGATATAAATTTGATATTAAAGATAATTTATTAGTTTTAAGTTTAGGGTATTCTCATTTAATAAAATATAGGTTAGATAAAAAAATAAAAGTAGAATTTCATAGTCAATCAGAATTAATATTATATAGTATTGATAAACAACTTTTAGGTAAAGTTGCATCAGAAATAAAATATTTTAAAATACCTGATCCTTATAAAGGAAAAGGAATATATTATCATAATGAAAAAATAAAATTAAAAGAATCAAATAAAAAATAAAATTATGTATAATAAAAAACATTTAAAAAAATTATCAAAATCTAAATATAAGAATAAAAATAAAGATATTTTTAGATTATTAGTTAATAAAACTAATAATAATATATATGCTAGAATTATATCTAATGATAATAAAATTATTATTGATGTTTCAACTTTAAGTAAAGACATAAAAAAAATTTTAATAGAAAAAAATATAAAATCTAATAATAAATTAGCATCAAAAATAGTAGGTGAATTTATATCTAAAAAAGCAATATTAAAAAATATACATAATGTATATTTTGATAGATCAAAATTCAAATATCATGGAAAAATAAAATGTTTAGCTGAATCTTCAAGAGAATATGGTTTAGTTTTTTAAAAATAAAATGAATATTAAAAATAGTAATTTTCCTTTAAGAGAAAAATTAATTTTAGTAAAAAGAGTATCAAAAACAGTAAAAGGAGGTAGAGTATTTAGTTTTACAGCATTAACTGTAGTTGGTGATCAAAATGGTAAAATTGGTTTTGGATATAAAAAAGCTAAAGAAGTCCCATTAGCTATTAGTAAATCTATAGAAAAAGCAAAAAAAAATTTATTTAATATAAATTTATATAAAAATACTATTCCTCATAAAGTTATAGGTAATCATTTATGTTCAAAAGTTATAATTATACCAAGTTATAATGAAACTGGAATTATATCAGGTAAATCTATGAAATATATTTTTGAAGTTGTAGGAATAAAAAATATTTCATCTAAACTATATGGATCAAGTAATCCTATAAATGTTGTTATAGCAACTATAAATGCATTAAAAAATATAAAAAATTTAAAATTAATATATAAAAAAAAAAAATAAATTAAATATATGTTAAAATTGAACTCTTTAAATAGATATAAATCTAAAAAAAAAAAAAAAAGAATATGTAGAGGAATAGGATCTGGAACAGGAAAGACAGGAGGTAGGGGAAATAAAGGTCAAAAATCTAGGTCAGGTTCAAGAAGAAAAAGAGCTTTTGAAGGAGGACAAACATCTATATGTAGAAGATTACCTAAATTTGGATTTAATAATAAAAATAAAAAAATAGTTAAAGAATTAAGATTATCTTATATAAATAATATAAAAGATAATAATATAAATATTGATGTATTAAAAAAAAACAAGTTAATAAATAAAAATACAAAATTCGTAAAATTAATTTTAGATAAAAAATCAAATAATATATGTTCCAAAATAATAAAAAAAGAATTTGGGATTTCTATATCTAAAAATGTTCATAATGTATTAAATTTATATGGTGGTAAATTTGAATAAATATTTTAATAATATATTTATTAAAGATATATTTAAAAGTAAAAGTTTTGAATTACTAAAAAATAAAATAAAGTATTTATTTTATTATATTATAATATTTAGAATAGGATCTTTTATACCTATACCATGTATAAAAATTAATACTTTTTTAAATAAAAATTTTAATAATAATATTTTTATATTTAAATTATTTAATTTAAATTCAACAAATTATATAAATAGAATTTCTATATTTTCTTTGGGTATAACTCCATATATATCATCATCTATGATGATACAATTATTTAACTTTATGTACCCTTCATTAAAACAAGATTTATATAAATCTGGATTAACTAGTAATTATATTTATTATTTATCATTTATAATATCTATATTACAATCAATATTTTTTATATTGAGTCTTAGAAAGATATTTGGAGTTGATATATTTATAAATAATAATATAAATACATATATAATATCAATATTAAGTCTTGTTATAGGAACGATGTTCTTAATTTGGTTAAGTAATCAAATAACAGAAAATAGTATAATAAATGGAACATCTTTATTAATATTTTTAAATATAATATCAGATATACCTAATTATTTTTTTAAATATTTAAATATTATATTTAAAAAAAATAGTATAGTTAATATTATTAAATTAATTTTATTTTTATTCTTATTGATTTTAATTTTCTATATATCTATATTTATAGAATTATCACAAAAAAAAATAATAATAAATTATCCTATAAATTATCAATATAATTTAATAAATAAATATAGTAATATATTTAATTCTGGTACTTATATACCTATTAAAGTAAATATTTCTGGTATAACTCCATCTATATTTTCTTATAATATAATATTATTCTTTTCTATTTTATTTTATTGGATAGGTAATTATTTTAATATATATTTATTTAAAATATTATATAATAGTTTAAATGAAAATTATTTTTTATATTCATTAATATATATTTTTTTTATATTTATATTTTGTCATATATATTCATTTATTATTTTTAATCCTAAAGAGATTTCAAATAACTTAAAAAAATCTAGTGCTTTTATAAATGGAATTAGACCTGGATTACAGACAGAATTATATATATATAATATAACTAAAAAAATTGTATTTTTAGAATCTTGTTATATAAGTTTAATTTGTTCATTTGTAAAAATATTTTTTAAGTTAATTAATTCTCCATTTTATTTTAATGGAACTTCTTTATTAATTATAGTTGTAGTAATTATAGAATTTATTAATAAAATACAAACTAGCCTTATATCATATAAATATGAATCTATAATAGATAAAATAAAAAATAATTTTTAGGTAAAATGAAAGTAAGAGCATCAGTAAAAAAAATATGTAGAGATTGTAAAATAATAAAAAGATTTAACAAATTAAATGTAATTTGTATAAATCCAAAGCATAAACAAAAACAAGGTTAATTTTAAAATGAGAATATTTGGCATAAATATCCCTGATAATAAACATATATTAATATCATTAACACATATATATGGAATAGGTTTGTCTATAGCTAAAAGTATTTGTATTAAATCTAATATTTCAATATATAAATTAACTAAAAATTTATCAAATTGTGATATTGATAATTTAAAATTAGAGATTTCTAAATACACTATAGAAGGTGATTTAAAGAGAGATATATCTTTAAATATTAAAAGATTAATAGATATAAATTCTTATAGAGGGTTAAGGCATAAAAAAAAATTACCAGTTAGAGGTCAAAGAACTAGAACTAATGCTAAAACAATTAAAAAAAATAAAAATATAAAAGTTTAATATATGATAGTAAAAAAAAATACAAATATAAAAAAAAAGAAAATAAAAAAACAAATTTTAGAAGGTATTGCATATATAAATGCTTCATTTAATAATACTATAATTACAATAACAGATTGTGAAGGAAATGTATTAAGTTGGTCAACATCAGGTAGTATGGGTTTTAAAGGATCGAAAAAATCTACTCCATTTGCAGCTCAAGTGGCTGCTGAAAAATGTGCAAATAATGTTAAACAATATGGATTAAAATCTTTAGAAGTTAAAGTATCTGGTCCTGGGCCAGGAAGGGAGTCAACAATTAGAGCATTAAATAACTGTGGTATAAACATATTAAGTATTAAAGATATAACTCCAATTCCACATAATGGATGCAGAGCGCCTAAAAAAAGAAGAGTTTAAATAAAATGTCAAAGTATCTTGGACCTAAATTAAAATTATATAAAAGGGAAAAAATTGATTTATATTTAAAATCTAAACTAATAGATATAAAAAAAATTTTAAATAATAAAAATAAATCAGATAGAATATCTGATTATGGAAATCAATTAAGAGAAAAACAAAAATTAAAAAGAATATATTGTATATTTGAAAGACAATTTTTAAATTATTATAAAAAATCTATAAAAAAAAAAGGAAATACAATAGAAAATTTATTATTTTTATTAGAAAGTAGATTAGATAATATTATATATAAAATTGGAATTGGAAGGACTATATTAGAATCAAGACAATTTATAAATCATAAATTTATTTTTGTAAATAATAATATAGTAAATATCCCATCTTATAATATTAATATTAATGATAGTATAACAATAAGCAATGAAAATATAGATAATATAAAAGTTTTATTAAAAAAAAATAAGAATATAGATAATTCTTGGTTTTCTTTAAATAAAGATAAAATGATATTTAATATACTAAATATACCAATAAATATAAATAAAAATATAAATTTTAATTTGATATCTCAATTATATTCTAAATAAAAATGCAATATTTAATAGAATCATTAATAAGACCATCTTCATTAAATATAAAAAAGATATGTAATAGATCTTATAAAATAATTATAGAGCCTTTAGAAAGAGGATTTGGCAATACAATAGGAAATTCTTTAAGAAGAATATTATTATCATATATACCAGGATATTCAATTACTGAAATGGAAATAGAAGGTATATTACATGAATTTAGTTTTAAAGATGGTATAAAAGAAGATATTATGGATATAATGTTAAATATAAAAAATATGCCTTTAAGTTTAAATAACAAAAATGAAATTACTTTATTTATAAATAAAACTGGTTTAGGTAAAGTATTATCAAAAGATATAGTTTATAATAATTATGTTAATATAATAAATCCAGATCATTTAATATGCACAATAACTAAAGAAAATACTACTTTTAATGCTAAATTAAAAGTAGAAAAAGGTATAGGTTATAGAGAAATTAAATATAACGGTATAGATATAAAAGATAAATTTGGTAAATTATTTATAGATTCATATTTTAACCCAGTAGAAAAAGTTAGTTATATAGTAGAAAATACTAGATTCGAAAATAAAAATAATCTAGATAAACTTATAATTAATATAGAAACTAATGGTTCTATTGAAATAGAAGAAATAATTAAAACTTCAGTTTTAATATTAATAAAACAACTTGATATATTTTTAAATATAAAAAGTAAAAAAGATATAGTTGATGATTATAATAATTTAGATTTAAATAATAATATTTTTTTAAAAAAAATAGATGATTTAAAATTAACTGTTAGATCATTAAATTGTTTAAAATCTAAAAATATAAATTTATTAGGGGATTTAATTCAAAAAAATGAAAATGAATTATTAAAAATACCTAATTTTGGAAAAAAATCTCTTTCAGAAATAAATAATATTTTAAATAAATATAATCTTTCGTTAGAAACTAAAATAGATAATTGGAATATTATAAAAGAAAATATAAATAAATAAAATATGCGTCATATGAAATCTATTAAGCATTTTAATAGAACTAGAAGTCATTATAAATTAATGTTTAGAAATATGTGTAATTCATTAATAAAATATGAAAAAATTAAAACTACTTTAAATAAAGCAAAGGAATTAAAAAAAATTATAGAGCCAATAATTAATTTATCTAAAATTGATAATTTTAATAATAGGAAATTGGCATTTTCTTTATTAAGAAGTAAATTTAGTTTATTTAAATTATTTGATAACTTAAGAAAAAAATTTATAAATAGAAATGGAGGTTATACTAGAATAATAAAGTATAAATATAGAAGTGGAGATAATGCTTTAATAGCTATAATTGAATTTGTATAAATTAATTTTTATATATTTTTGCGTAATAAAATCCATCACAAAAATTTTCTTTTTGAATTATTTGTTTTCCTGGTTTATTATTATCATTTAATAATGATATTGCATTTTTATTTTCTTTTAAAAAATTAGTTATTTGATATATATTTTCTTCTAAAAGGATTGAGCATGTACTATATATCATAATTCCTCCTTTTTTTAAATATATCCATGCTGAATTTAATAAATCTTTTTGAATCTTAATTAATTCATTAAACTTAGATTCACTTTTATTAAAAATAATATCTGGATTTTTATGTATTATTCCAGTTGATGAACATGGAGCATCTAATATTATTTTATCAAAATAATTATTATAACTTTTATTTAAATTAATTGAATTTTCATTTAAAATTTTAAAATTTTTGCTTATTTTATTAATTTTCAATCTATTAAAATTATCATTTATAAGATTTATTCTTTTATTATTTATATCTATTAATGTTAAATTTGAAAAAGGTGCTAATTCTATTATATGAGAAGCCTTTAATCCTGGAGATGAACACATATCTAGTATATATTCATTATTTTTAGGATTTAAAGATATAATACATTCTTGTGATGATATATCTTGTATACTTATTAATCCTTTATTAAGCCCTGATAATATAATTTTATAATTTTCTTTAATATTTATTAATATTGAGTAATCAATATTTTTATTTTCTATAAATTTAACATTATTATTATTTAATATATTTATATATTTACTTTTATTTATTAATAATCTATTTATTCTTAACCATACAAAATCTTTATTTTTTATATTTAAAATATTATTATTAGGATAATATGATTTTATTTTTTCTATTATAAAATTATTACTATTTTTTATTTTATATTTATTTTCTTTAAAAATATTTAAATATTTATTTTTATTTATTAAAAACAATCTTATTATATAATTTATAAATTTATATATATTTATATTTAGATTCTTAGTGCTTTCAACTAAATTATATGCTATATAATAATCTGGAATGTTTGTATAATATATATTATATATACCTAATATTAATATATAATATATAATACTTTTGTTTTTTATTCTGTTTTTTATTAAACATTTACTTACCATAATATTATAAATTTTCTTTAATACATCTATATTTTCTATTATAGAAAAACATATATTTTTTATAAATAAAAAATCATAATTATTTTTTATTTTTTTTTTTATACAATTAATTTTATATTTAAATGATATATTTTTATTAAATACATCTCGTATTATTAAAATACATGTAGAATAATTATCTAACATTTTATTTAAAAATATTATTAGTTTTAATCATATTGCTTACATAAATAGGTTTTTTATTTATAAACTGTATTTTAGTTAATACTAAAAATCCATCTAATGTTTTTATATATATTTTTTTATTTTTAATAAAAATATTTTTTTCTATTAAATTTTTATTTTTATTAATTAATTTATATTTTATTATATTTATTTTTATGTTTTTAAAATAAAAAAAACATTTTTTTTCTATAAATGCTTTAAATTTTTTATATATATTTTTATTTTTTTCTTTTAAATTTATTTCTAAATCATTTTTATTTATTTTTCTAGCATATTTTTTTTCTATTAAATAATATTTACTTAATTTAATATTAAATATTTTATTAATAGGTAATAAATTGTTATATAAAATTTTATTTAATATAAATACTAATCCATAAGATGATAATTTAGATAATCTATTGTATAGATTTATATAAGTTTCGTTTTTTTTTAATTTTATATATTTTTGAAAAATTATATCTCCATTATCTATTTTTTCATTCATTTTTATTATAGTAATGCCAGATACTTGTTCACCTGATAATATAGTCCAATATATAGGAGCAGGTCCTTTCCATTTGGGTAATATTGATCCATGTACATTTATACATCCATATTTTGGTATATTTAATATATTTTTATCTAATATAATACCATATGAAGATACTATAATTATATCTATATTTAAATTATTTATTATATTATAATAATAAATATTATTTATATTATTAGGTTGAAAAAATTTTATATTATTTTTTATTGCGAATTTTTTTACAGGATTTATTTTATTTAATTTACAATCAGGTTTAGTAAATATGCAAACTATTTTAAATCTATTAAATTTAATTAAATAATTTAAATTATTTACTGTAAATTGTTCAGATCCAGCAAAAATTATATTTATTTTTTTATTTATTAATATCATTTATTTTTATATATTTATTTATTTTTCTAAAAATTATGCTTTTTTTTAATTCAGATAAATAATCTATAAATAATTTACCATTTAAATGATCAATTTCATGTTGTATACATATAGATAATAAATAATTATTTTTTGAATTTATAATTAATTTATTACCATTTCTATCTAGAGCTTTTATTTTTATTGTTTTATATCTTGGAACAGAATAAAATATATTAGGTATTGATAAACATCCTTCTTTTATATAATCTATTTTTTCATTACTTTTATATATTAATTCGGGATTTATTAATATTATTTCTTTTTCTATATTTAATACTATTATTTTTTTATGTATATTAACTTGTGTTGCAGATAATCCTATTCCTTTATTATAATATAAAGTATCTAATAAATTATTTATTATAATTTGTGTATTATTATCTATAGAATTAACATATTCAGCTTTATTTCTTAGTCTATTATCGGGATATAGTAATATTTTTAGTATTGACATTATAGTAACTTTTATAATAAATTTTTAATTAATAGGATAAATTATAATAAATTTTTATAAAAAATTAAAATTGAGTATATTATATGAACAATTTTGTATTATTCGGAAATCCAATTAAACACAGTAAATCTCCATATATACATAATTTTTTTTCTAATCAAATAAATATAAAATATTTTTATTATTTATATGAAATTTTAGATACAAATGATTTTGAGCCTAATTTTATAAATTTTTTTTTACAAAATGGTAATAATGGAGCAAATATTACTATCCCATTTAAAGAAAGGGCTTTCAATTTATGTAATTTACTTACTGAAAATGCTAAACTTTCTGAGTCTGTAAATACGATAAAAAAAAATAGTAATGGAGAAATAATAGGAGAAAATACAGATGGATTAGGTTTATTATATGATTTAAAAAGATTAAATTTTATTAAAAATAATATTAATAAAGTTTTAATAATAGGCTCTGGAGGAGCTTCTAAAGGAATTATACCATCATTAATAAAAAATAAATGTAATATATTATTAACTAATAGAACAATAGATAAATCTGAAAATATAAAAAATATGTTTTATAAAAAAAATATATATATAGATGTAATGCCATATGATAAAATATATAATTACAATTTTGATATTGTAATAAATTCAACATCTTCTGGCATAGATAATAAAATACCTAATATATCAGAAAAAATAGTAAATAGTAAAACAAAATATTATGATTTATTTTATGATACTAAAAATGAAACTCCATTTATAAAATGGTGTAAATCAAATGGTGCTAAATTTGTATCAGATGGATTAGGAATGTTAATCTGTCAGGCTGCATTTTCATGTTTATTTTGGCATAACAAAATGCCAAATCCTATTAATTTAATAAATAAATTTTATGAAAAAGACTAAATTTTACTTAATTTTAATATTATAAAATCAAATATATTATATATAATATTGTAGTTTTTAAAAAAATTAATTTTTTTTATAAAAACATTAAAATTATTTATATTAATAATATTTTTTTTTTTATTAAAAAATATAAATATTATACTTAGCAATCCTCTTACAATAATTGAATTGCTATATCCATACATAAATATTATATTATTTTTTACTTTTAAATTTATCCAAATATTATTACTACATGTTTTTAACATATTATTATTAATAATCATATATTTAGACATTTTATATAAAAATTTTTCATTATTTAATATTAAATTAAATTTATCTTCCCATTCATTTATTAATTTCAATTTATTTAAAAATAATACTTTATTAAATTCTTTTTTTAAAGAATATATTAACATTATAATTATTTATATCTTTTTTAAAATATATACAGTATATATTAATTTATCTATAAATGTATTTATATCATTGAAATTATTATATATAGATATTGATACTCTACATAATCCATCTATGTTATAAAAATTCATTAATGGTATTGCACATTGATTACCAGTTCTTATATATATTTTATTTTTATTTAATACTGTTCCTATATCAAAATTATTAATCTTTTTAATATTAAATGATATTATACTTATTTTATTTTTATTTTCACCATATATTTCTATATCTTTAAAATTTTCTTTTAATAGATTTATTAGATAATTAATTAGTAATTTTTCCCATTTTATTATATTTATAAAATTTATATTTTCTATAAAATTTATTGCTGAATTTAGTCCTATTATGCTAGCAGCATTTATTGATCCAGGTTCAAATCTCCATGGATAATCTATATAATCTATTTTATTATTATTTATATTTATATTTTTTATTATTGATCCACCTGATTGCCAAATAGGAAGATTTGATATTATTTTTTCTTTTACATAAAGAATACCTATTCCTGTAGGTCCATATATTTTATGACCAGAAAACATATAAAAATCACAGTCTAAATCTTGTACATTTACTTTATTATGAGTTATATATTGAGTTCCATCTACTATTATAAATAAATCATTATTTAATGATCTTAAAATTTTTATTATATTTTTTATATTATTCTCTATACCTAATACATTAGATAATTGAGTTATAGATATTATTTTAGTATATTTATCTACAAGAGATAACATTTTATCTAAATTTAAATTACCATCATTTAATAATTCAATAAATCTTATTTCATATTTAATTTCTTTAGATAAATTAATCCATGGAACTATATTTGAGTGATGCTCAGATATTGATATTAAAATATTATTATTATTAGATAGTATTTTTCTACCTAATGTATTTACTATTAAATTTATACTTTCTGTAGTTCCTTTAGTAAATATTATTTCTCTATAATTTTTAGAATTTATAAAATATGAAATATTTTTTCTTATATTTTCTATCCTTTCTGTATTATTTATACTATAATCATATATCCCTTTCTTTATTGACGAATATTCTTTTAAATAAAAATCATTCATTTCTTTTATTACACATTTAGGTTTATGTGTAGTAGAAGCATTATCTAAATATATTATTTTTTCATCATCAAATATTTTAAATATAGGAAATTGATATCTTATTTTTTTTATGTTAAACATTATTTATTTTAATTTTAAATTTTTTTTCTAACATTAAAATACATTTATTTATAATAATATTTATTTCTATATCACTTAAAGTAAATTTATTACCTTGTATTAATATTCTTATTGTTAATATTTTTTCTAATTTTAAATTTTTAAATATATCTATTAAAAATACATCAATTATATTGATATCAACTAATTTACATTTATCAATTAATTCTTCTATATTAATATTATCTTTAATTAAAATTGATAAATCTCTTTTATTTATTGGAAATTTATATATATTATTTATATTAAATTTTTTTTTATCTAAAAATAATAATTTTATTTCAAATATCATTATTTTATATTTATTTAAATTAAAATGATTTAATATTGAATCTTTAATATATCCAAAATATCCTAATTTTTTATTTTTTTTTATAATATCTAATCCATTTATTAATTCATTTTCTGAACTTATTTTAAAATTATAATATATATTTAATATATTTAAAATAATTTCTATTTCTCCTTTTAAATTATTAAAATTATAATTATATTTTTTAATATTATAGTTATATATAAATTTATCACTTATGTATATTAATCCAGATATTTTTTGTTCTTCTATTATTCTATTATTATTTGAATATTTAAAACAAACTCCATGTTCAAATATTTTTATATATTCTTGTTGTCTATTTATATTAAATTTAGCTGTTTTAATTAGACCATATATTAAAGAATTTCTTAATATTGACATATCATTAGATATAGGATTTTTTATATATATCAATTTATCTTTAAATATATTTATATTAAAATTTATCATACTATATGAAATAATTTCATTATATCCTGAATAAATTAAAAAATTTTTTATTTTATCTATATTATTTATATAATAATTATTATTAATATATTTATATTCTATAGGAATATTATTATATTCATAACATTTTAGTATTTCTTCTATTATATCTTCTTCTTTTTTTATATCTATTCTATTTATATTTGGATATATTTTATAATATTTTTTTTTAATATAAAATTTGAAATTTAATTTATTAAATATTTCTAATAATTTATTTAAATTTATCTTAAATCCGAAATATTTATTTATAGTACTTTTTTTTAATATAATAAAATTTCTATTTATATTATTATTTATAATATCTATATTTAAATTATAACTTTTATTAAGAATTAAATTTATTATATTTATAAAATCTTCAAATATTAAGTTTAATATATCTATATCTATTTTTTTTTTATATAAATTTATTATAAATTTATTTTTATTTATATATTTATTTATATTATTATCTATAATATCTTTTTTAAATTCTATACATATTATTAATATATTATTTTTTATTTTATTCAATGAAAAATTTTTATTACTTAATCCTACTATTGACAATAAATCGTTATTTATATTAAAAAATGATAAAATATTATTTTTATCAAATTTTAAACATATGTTTTTAACTTCAGTATCAGATAAGCTTAATATTTCTATTGGATATCCATATTTTATAATAATATAATTTGCTATATTTTTTATTAAATTATTTTCAATTTTTATATCACTTTTTATTAATCTTTCTTGTATAAAAATTGGGGTAAAATAATTATTATTTATATATATATTATTTATAATTTTGAATCCATATATATTATAAAGTTTACTATCTATGTTCAATTTATTTTTACTAACAATAGTATTAAATTTTAATGGAGGGATTAAATTTAATTCTTTAATAATATCATAGATACTATTTATATCTTTTCTATTATGTGGTATAATAATATCTATTATATTATCATTAATATCTATTAAATTTATTAAATTTTCACCTATATTAAATTTACTATTATTTAATTTTATTATTGAATTTTTTTCTCTATTATTTATAATATTTGAACTATATATTATATAATTAATATTTATATTATTTTTTTTACATAAAATAATAATTTTATCATTTTTTTTTAAAATATATTTTTTATTATTTAAGTATATTTTTTTTATTATTTTAAAACCTATATCTATATATAATATTATATTGTTTATATTAGTTTTTATTTTTAATATTTTTCCTACTATTGCTTTATATATATTATTATTCTTATTTATTTTAATAATATTATTTATTTCTAATGTAGATTTACTAAATAATTCTAAATTATTATAATCTTTAATTAATTCTTTTATCCAATTCTCACTAAATTTCATTATATTAGATTTTAAATTCTTATATAAAAGAAAATTGACTTAAAAAATTTAAATCATTTTCGAATAAAGTTTTTAAATTATTTATCTTATATTTAATCATTAATAATCTTTCTACTCCCATACCAAATGCAAATCCAGAATATTTATTACTATTTATTTTCATTTTATCTAAAACATTAGTATGAATTATTCCACATCCTAATATTTCTACCCATTTTCTATTAAAAAAAATATCTATTTCTATTGAAGGTTCAGTAAAAGGAAAATATGATATTCTATATCTAATTTTCATTTTTTTTTTAAAAAAATAGTTTATAAAATTAGTCAATATTGTTTTCATATTTATTAAATTTATATTTTTATCTATACTAAATCCTTCAATTTGATGAAACATAGGAGAATGAGTTTTATCTTTATCTTTTCTATAAACTTTTCCATATGATAATATATTTATTGGGATTTTATTATTTATATATGAATATCTTATTTGTATACTAGATGTATGGGTTCTTAATAATTTAAAATTATTTATCCAAAATGTATCACTTTTATTTCTAGATGGATGATCTTTAGGTATATTTAAATAATCAAAATTGTGTAAATAATCTTCTATTTCATTTCCAATATAAATGTTATATCCTAAATTTTTAAAATAAAATTTTATATCATTTATAACTATATTTATAGGATGTAAATTTCCTATTTTGTTTTTTATACTAGGAAATAAAAAATCAATATTTTCTTTATATAATTTTTTATTTTTTATTAATATTTTTTTTTCATTAAAAAAAATATTTATATTTTTTTTTACCAAATTAAATATTTTCCCTACTTCAGATTTATCATTTTCAGATAAATCTGATATATTACTGCTCATATATTTATATAAATATCCATTTTTACCTATATATTTAGATTTAAATATTTTAAATTCTTCATAATTTGAAATTTTTTTTTTATAAAAATCAAACTTAATTTTATCTAATATATTATTTAATTCATATATTTTTTTTTCTAATTTCATTAATTATTTATAATTTTAATTAAATTTAAAAAATATTCATTATTATTTAATATAATATTTGATAACATTTTCCTATTTATTATTATTGAATTAATTTTTAATTTGAAAATTAATTTGCTATAAGTTAAATTATGTTCTCTTGAAGCTGCATTTATTCTCATTATCCATAATTTTCTCATATTTCTTTTTTTATGACGTCTATGTATATATGAATATTGTCCAGATTTTATTATAGATTGATTAGCTATTCTATGTGATCTAGATCTAGATCCATAATATCCTTTAGCTTGTTTTAATATTTTTTTTTTTTTTAAATGAGATACAACAGATGATTTTACACGTGTCATTATTTATATGGTAAGCATTTATCTACTAAATTAACATCATTTTTAGAAACAATAGAATGTTTTCTCAATTTTCTTTTATTTTTTGAAGATTTTTTTGTTAAAATATGTCTTATATTAGAGCTTTTATGTTTAAATTTTTTATATTTTATTTTCTTAAATCTTTTTTTAGCACTGCATAATGTTTTTATTTTATTTTTTTTCATTAATTTTAAATTTATTTTTTTGGTATTAAAAATAATGATATATATTTACTTTCTATTTTTTTAGGAAAATTTTCTATATTAGATAAATCTTTAGAATCATTACATATTCTTTTTAATATATCTATTCCTATATCTTTATGTATTATTTCTCTACCTTTGAATTTTAAGGTAATTTTAACTTTATTTTTTTTTTTTAAAAAATCTAGTATTTTTTTTAATTTTATTTGATAATCTCTTTCATATATATTTATTTTTATTTTTATTTCTTTTACATTTATTTTTTTTATCTTATTATTTTTTATTTTCTTTTTTTTTTCATATATATATTTACCATAATCCATAATTTTATATATTGTAGGTATAGAATTAGAATTTATTAAAATTAAATCTAAACTTAATTCATTAGCTTTATCTAAAGCATCTTTATAATATATAATTTCAGATTTTTCATCCTCATAAATTAGTCTTATTTTTTTATTATATATATTATCCAAATTGTTTTTATTATAATTATTTTTTATTTTCATTTTTATATTATAAAACTCTATTTTTTATTTCATTTTTTATTTTAATTAAAAATTCTTCATAATTTATAGTATAAATGTAATCTTTATCTCTTTCTCTTATAGATAAAATATTATTTTTTATTTCTTTATCTCCAATAACAATTATATAAGGTATATTTAATATTATATTTTCTCTTATTTTATATTTTATATTTTTATTCCTTAAATCTATTTTAACTCTTATTTTTAAATCTAATAATTTATTATATAAATTAAATATATATTTGTTATTATTATCATTTATATTTATTATAACAATTTGTATTGGAGATATCCAAACTGGATATTTTCCTTGAAAATGTTCTGTTATTATACCTATAAATCTTTCTATTGACCCTAATATTGCTCTATGTATTATTATAGGATTTTTTTTATTATTATCTTTATCTATATAATAAGCATTTAATTTATTAGATAAAAATAAATCCAATTGGATTGTTCCGCATTGCCATGGTCTATTAATATAATCAAATAATATAAATTCTATTTTCGGTCCATAAAATGAACCCTCACCTACATTAATATCAAATTTAATTTTATTATTATTTAATATATTTAATATTAAATTTTCTGACTTATCCCATAAAATATCATCTCCTATTTTAAATTTTGGTCTAGTTGAAAATTTTATATTAATTTTATTAAAATTAAATATACTATAAACATTATTAATAATAGATATACAATTATATATTTCGTCATATATTTGATTTTCTAAACAAAATATATGAGCATCGTCTTGTACAAAAGAATTTGTTCTCATTAATCCATATAAAGATCCAGATGGTTCAATTCTAAAACAATTTCCAAATTCTGAAATTCTTAATGGTAAATCACTATATGATCTTAATTTATTTTTAAATAAATATATATGACCTGGGCAATTCATAGGTTTTATACAAAATTCTCTATTTTCTTTATATATAGAAAACATATTTTTATTAAAAAAATTATAATGTTCTGATTTAATCCATAATTTTTTATTTATTAAAACAGGAGTTTTTACTTCATTATATGAATATAATAATAACTTTTCTCTTATTAATTTTTTTAATTCTTCAAATATATATAATCCATTTTCATCCCAAAATATCATTCCTGGAGAATCTTTATTTATATAATATAAATTAATTTTTTTATTTATAATTTGATGACTTAAATTATTATTAATTTTATTTTTTTTCATTTTAAAAATAAATAGTATTTATATTAAAATAAATTTATTATTAATAATAAACTAAAAATTTTACATTTTAAATATCAAAATATTAAACCCTTAATAAAATGAATTTTAATGAACATTTAATATTTTTAATATCTAGTATTTTTTTTATAAAAAATTATGGATTTTTTAAATATTTATCAAAAGAAGAATGGGTATATTTATATATAGGAGGCATTTTAACTTTTTCATTACCTGATATAGATCATCCAAATTCATTTATAGGAAGTAAAATTAAATTTATATCAAAGTTAATAAATAAAAAAATAGGTCATAGAAAATTTACTCATAGTTTATTAATATTAATAATATTAAATTATTATTTTAAAAAAATAGTAAATTTATATTTTACATCTAATTCATTATATTATGGAATGATAATAGGATATATTACACATATAATATTAGACTTATTTACACCTATGGGGGTGGAAATATTATGGCCATTAAATTTTAAATTTAAAATATCAATATATTATTTTATTAAAATTATAAAATATATTATAATAATGTTATTATATTTATTATTAATATTTTTAATTTTAAAATTAAATGTCTATTATATTAGGAATAGATCCTGGATATAAAATTACAGGTTATGGGATAATAAAAAAATATAAAAATAATTTATTTCATATAGATAATGGATCTATAAGTCTTAAAAATGAAAGTAATTTATTTAAAGTAATAAAAAATATATACATTAAAATTAGTTCTATAATAGTTGAATTTAAACCTAATTATTTAGTTATAGAACAAATATTTGTAGGTAAAAATTTTAATTCTATTATTAAATTAAGTTATGCTAAAAGCGCTGCTATTATAGCATCATCAAATTATAATATTCCTGTTTTTGAATATAATTCAAATAAAACTAAAAAAATAATTACAGGAATAAATAATGCTAAAAAAAATGAAATACAAATTAGTGTAAAAAAAATATTAAATTTACCATTTTACATAAACAAAGATGAATCAGATGCTTTAGCTATAGCTATAACTCATTGTTTTATAAATAAAAATTGTTAATTTATAAATAATTTTACAAATAATAAAGGTATAATTTTGTGCGACAGCTGATTAGTGATAAATCGAATATAATATTATTTTTTAAATATATAATAAAAATTTTAATTATATTTTTATTAAATAATTCAATTTTAAATAAAAAATATATTGATAATAAAAATACAAATGTAGAAAATATTTTAAATATTTTAAATGCTAAAAAAATAGATAAATTACTTTATATAAAAAATAAAGATAATAAAGATAATATATATTTTATTAAATATAATAATAGTTTAAATATATCTTTATATGATTTTTTATTTATAAATAATATTAAAACCAACAGCATTAAAAATTTAATTAATCAATTTCCTAAGTTAAATAAAATTAAATACAATCAATCATTATATTTTTTTATATTAAAGAATAAAAATATAAGTAAAATAATATGGAATGTATCAAATAAAGAAAAAATAATATTTGAATGTATAAATAATAATTTTATTGAAATAAAAGTAATAAATCTAAAAAATAAAAAATTAATAATTATAAGTAGTTTATTTAACATAAATTTTTTTATAAATAATATAAAAAAAAATATATTAAATGATAATTATATAAAAACTATAAAATCAATATTAAATAAAATTACAAATATAAATAAATTAAAAACTGGAGATAAAATTAGTATAATAATACTAAATTATAATAATATATATAATTTAAATAAATCTAATAATAAATTAATAGGAATAAAAGTATATACAAATAATAAAAAATATTATGCATTAAAATTGAAAAATGATAATAAATTTTATGATCAAAATGCTAATAGTGTAAATTATAATAAATTTATTTTTCCTATTATTGGAAAAATAAATATAACTTCAAATTTTAGCAATAAAAGATTAAATCCTATAACAAATAGGATATCTCCTCATAATGGCATAGATATTAAAGTACCTATAGGTACATCAATTTTTTCTATATGTGATGGGATAATTAAAAAAGTTTCTTATGATAAAAATGCTGGAAATTTTATTGTTATAGATCATAATAATAATTATATAACTAAATATATGCATTTAAATAAATCTTTAGTAAAAACAGGACAAATAATAAAAAAAGGAGATTTAATAGCTATATCTGGTAATTCTGGAAGAACAACTGGACCTCATTTACATTTTGAAATTTGGGACAAAAAAAAAGCTATTAATCCATTAAATGTAAAAAAATTAAATAAATTACATAAATTATATGGAAATAAAAAAATAGAATTTATAAAATTTTTTAATAAAATAAATAGTTATATAGATTAAATTATGATTAATAATAAAAATTCTTTTCAAAATATTTTGGATAAATTAAAAAGTTTTTGGATTAAAAATGTAAATTCTATAAGAATAGAGTCATATGATATAGAAGTTGGAGCTGGGACATCGCATCCTATGACATTTTTATGGAGTTTAAAAGACATACCAATTTCTTTTATATATATACAGAAATCAAGAAGGCCATGTGATTCAATAAAAAATAATATAAATTTTGATAGATTATATAGTCATTTTCAATTTCAAGTAATAATAAGACCAATACCTAATAATATACAGGAATTATATATAAAATCACTTAAATATATAGGAATTAATTTAAAGATACATGATATAAAATTTATAGAAGATAATTGGGAAAATACAACATTATCATCATGGGGTATAGGATGGGAAGTTCAATTAGATACAGTAGAAATAACTCAATTTACTTATTTTCAACAAGTAGGAGGAATAAATTGTAAACCAATTATAGAAATAACATATGGATTAGAAAGAATATTAATGTTCATACAAAATTTAAATAATATATATGAGTTGATATGGGATATAAATAAATCTGGAAAATGTATAAAATATAAAGATATTTTTTATTATAATGAAATAGAATATTCTTTATATAATTATAAATATTCTAATATTAATTTAATATTTAATAGATTTATAGAATATAAAAATGAAGCTGAATATTTATTAATAAATTCACCATTAATAATTCCAACTTATGAAGCTATATTAAAATCAATACATAATTTTAATATATTAGATTCTAAAAAAATTTTTTCTTTTTTTGAAAAAGAATTTTATATTTTAGAAATACAAAAATTATCTAAAAAGTTAGCTAATAAATATGTTAATAATATAAATTTTTAAATTTATGAATAATTTATTAATAGAATTAGGTGTTGAATATATACCTTCTAAATATTTAAAAAATATATCTAAAATTTTATTAGAAAATATAAATAATAATTTTATAAAAAATAATTTAATATATTCAAATATAGAAATATTTGAAACTATTAATAGAATAGGATTTAAAATAATAAATATAAAACATAATAATATATTTTTAGAAAAAAAAGGACCTAATACAAATTTAATATATAATAATAATATAATAAATAATTGGATAAAAAAAAATAATATAAATAATTTAAATAATATAAAAATTTTAATAGATAAAAATGGATCTTATTTATTTTCTTTTATTGAAGAAAAAATATTATTAAATAATAAAATAAAATTAATATTATATAATTCATTAATTAATATAAATATTAATGAAAAAATGAATTGGAATAAATTTAATAAATTTAAATTTATAAGACCTATAAGAAATATAGTATTAATATTGAATAATAAAGTATTAAATTTAAATTTTTTTGATATAAAAACTACAAATATAACATATGGTAATAATTTTTTTAATAAAAAAAAAATTATTATAAATGATATAGATAATTATTCAAAATTACTTTATAAAAATAAAGTAATATCTAATTATGATAATAGAAAGAAATTTTTATTAAGAAATATAAAAAAAAAAATATTAAATATTAATGGATATATAAATTTTAATAATAATTTATTAGATATAATAACATCATCTACAGAATATCCTATAATAGTATTAATAAAAATAAATTTTTATAATATTTCTATAGATATAATAAAATATATATTAGAAGAAAAATTTAGATGTTTTATTATATATGATATATATAAAAAAGATAATTTATTACCATATATTATATATATATCTAATACAAAATCTATAAATATTAATATTTTAAAAAATAAAATAAAAAATAATATAGAATCCTATATAAATAATATTAATACATTAATTAATAAAGATTTAAAAAAAAATTTAATTGAATATTTGTATTATTTAAAAAATATATCATTTATAAAAAAAGAAAATTTATTAACTAAAATTAAAATAATAGAAAAATTATCTTTATATATATCAAAATTCTGCAATTCAAATATTTATAATATAAAAAAAATATCTTTACTTTTTAAATGTGACTTAGTTACAGAATTAGGATATTTTTTTCCTAAATTATCTTGTTTGATAGGTAAAATATATTTAGAAAAAAAAGATAAATATAAAAATTTATCTCATTATTTAAATGATATTTTCTTAATAAGGAATAATAAATTTATTATAGATGAAATAAGATTAGAATCTTGTATAGTATATATATCTGATGAACTTAGTACTATAGTAAGTATATATAATAATAATATATATATTCCTAAAGGAAATAAAGATTTTTTATTAATTAAAAATAAAGTAGATAATATTATAAGTATAATAATAAATAAAAAAATATTAATTTCATTAGAGGAATTAATAAATAAATCAATATTTATTTATAATAAATATAATAAAATAATAGATAAATTAATTTTTTATAAAATAAGAGATTTAATATTATCTAGATTTGAATTATATATAATTAATGCAGGATATAATAAATTAATTATAAAATCAATAATTAATAATAAAAATTTAAATTATATTTTATTATATAAAAATTTAGTAAAAAGTATAAATAAATTTTTTATAAATAAAAAAATATATATATTAATAAGTGCATATAAAAGAATAACTAACTTAATAAAGTTAAATAATAAATCTTTAATAAAAATAAATTTAAACATTAAAAAAAAACTAATTAATAGTAAATTAGAAAATAAATTATTTATTAATATAAATAATTTAGAAAAATATAAATATTATTATATTTACAATAAATTTGATTATATAATAAATGATATATATAAATTTTCTATTAATATAATAAAATTTTTAAATATGGTAAAAATATTTAAAAATACTAAATTTTTAGAAAATAGAGTTTTATTATTATATAAATCTAAAAATATATTAGATTATATATTTGATATATCATTATTAATAAATAAACTTTAATAAAAATTTTTATTTTTTATAAAATTTCATATCCCATATCATTTTACTTGATTTTACAGCCTTATTTTCAAATTTAGTAAAATATTTACTATTTTTATATATAAATTCATTTTTTAATATGAATAATTTACTATCTATAATTATATTTAATATAAAATTTTTATATATTTCAGAATCTGTTACTATATTTAGTATAGTATTTTTCTTTAATAAATAATATGAATTTAATAAAAATTCATTATTTATAATTCTTCTTTTATTATGCTTTTTTTTTTCCCAAGGATCAGGGAACAAAATTATTATTTTATATATAAAATTTTTTGGTGCTAATTTTTTAATTATTTCATTAATATCATAATTTATAATTTTTATATTATCTATTTTTTTTTTATTTATTAAATCTAAACAATATGCTAATCCAGGTTCATAAAAATCAATTCCTATAAAATTTATATTTTTATTTAATTCTGCATTTTTAACAAAAAAATTCCATTACCAAATCCTATTTCTATTATTATTTCATTATTATTATCAAATAAGTTATTTAAATATATATATTTATTATTATGATTTATAATATACTTTTTATTAATATATAAAATTTTTTTTTTATTTTCAGTTAATTTATTTCTATAATATTTTTTTATCATATATTTTTATTATTTTAATTTATATATTTATGTAATAAAATATTAATTATTAATTTTATTTTATAAAAATAAATATGTCGTTTAATATAATTATATTATTATTAATTTTTTTTATTAATATAAATATATCTTTATGTAAAGATATTTATAGTGTAAATAAAAAATACTGGAATAATTATAAAATTAATAATATTAACTATTCTGAAAGTTTAAAAATAAGAAGTTATATAGATTTTAATTTAAAAATTTTAATTGTAGAAACATTACATAATGATAATCCAAAATTTTTTTTAGAAAAAGAAATAGTAAAAATTTTATTAAAAAATAATTTATTTTTTATTGATATAGTTAATAAAAACATATCAAATTATGAAATTTTAGCTAAATATATAGTTAATAGATATTTTAATATAAAAAAAACATATAATAATAAATATATGTATTTTGTTAGTTTAAATTTTTTAGATCTTTATTATAAAGATTTATATAATAATTATAATAAATTAATAGATATAAATTCTAGTAAATATAACATAGATAAAAAACTAGTATTATCTATTATAAAAGCAGAATCTAATTTTAACTCATTTGCTGTAAGTAAATCTGGAGCTATAGGTTTAATGCAAATATTATATAATAAATCAGCTAAAGATGTTTTTAATATTTATAAAAATTTAATAAGATTTAAAAAAGAAGAATTATTTAATCCAGAACATAATATAGAAATTGGTATAGCTTATATATCTATAATTCAAAATAAGTATTTTTCAAAAATAGAAAATTCTGAATCACTAAGATATATAACAATAGCTTCATATAATGGAGGAATAAATAGTATAATAAATATATTTTTAGGTGATAGTAATAATTTTGTATATACTATAAATAATATGAGTTCAAATTTAGTATATAAAAGTATAGTTAAACATCATCCTATTAAAGAAATAAGAGAATATTTAAAAAAAGTTAATAAATATTATAATGAAAATTAATGTTTAAAAATAATTTTGATGTATTAGTCGTTGGTGCAGGTCATTCTGGAATTGAAGCAGCTTCAGCTGCATCTAGATTAGGTTGTGAAGTAATGTTAATTACATCTAATATAGATACAATAGCTCAAATGTCATGTAATCCTTCAATAGGAGGTATAGGTAAAGGTCATTTAGTTAAGGAAATAGATTCATTAGATGGGTTAATGGGTATAACTTCAGATGAATCTGGTATACAATTTAAAACATTAAATACAAGCAAAGGAATGTCAGTTAGATCAACTAGAGCACAAATAGATAAATTATTATATCAGAAAATAATAAAACATAAAATATGGAAATATAAAAATTTAACTATACTTCAGCAAAAAGTTAATGATTTATTAATTAATAAATATAAAGTTATAGGAGTTAAAACTGAATTAAATATAGAAATATTTTCTAAAACAGTAATATTAACTATGGGGACTTTTTTAAATAGTAATATATATATAGGAATAAATAATAAATCAGAAGGCGGAAGAATAGGTGATATATCTTCTAAATCACTATCATTAAATATACAAAATAAATTATCATTTAATACTAAAAGATTTAAAACAGGAACTCCACCAAGAATAGATGCAAGATCAATAGATTTTTCTGATTTAGAAGAGCAAAAAAGCGATTATCCTATACCTAAATTTTCTTTTATAAAAACAAAAAATGAATTAAAACAAATTTCATGTTTTATAACTAGAACTAATATGAATACTCATGAAATTATATTTAATAATATTAACAAAAGTCCAGTTTATAATGAAATAATAAAAGGTAAAGGACCTAGATATTGCCCATCAATAGAAGATAAAATAATAAAATTTAAAGATAAAGATTCACATCAAATATTTTTAGAACCAGAAGGTTTATCCAGTAAAGAAATATACCCTAACGGTATATCTACTAGCCTTCCATTTGATATACAAATTGAATTTATAAAATCTATAAAAGGATTAGAAAATTCATGTATAACTAGACCTGGATATGCTGTTGAATATGATTTTTTTGATCCTAAAGATCTAAAATTAACTTTAGAAAGTAAAATTATATCTAATTTATTTTTTGCAGGTCAAATAAATGGAACTACTGGATATGAAGAAGCTGCAGCTCAAGGTTTATTAGCCGGCATAAATGCTGGAAGATTATCTAAAAAATTAGATCAATGGATTCCTAATAGATATGAATCATATATTGGAGTTATGGTTGATGATTTATGTAATAAAGGGATAATAGAGCCATATAGAATGTTTACATCTAGATCTGAATATAGATTAATGTTAAGAGAAGATAATGCTGATTTTAGACTAACTGAAATAGGATATAAATTAGGAGTTGTTAATAAATTAAGATGGGATTTTTTTAAAAATAAAAAAAAAATAATAAACAAAGAAAAAAATAGATTAAAAAAAATATATATAAATAATAATTGTTTAAAAAAAAATAATTTAGATAAATTAATTAAATTAAATAAAAGTATAAATTGCTACGATATTTTACGTTTTAATAATATTAATTCTAATACATTAGAATATATTTCAGAAGTAAAACCTTTATTAATTAATGATAATTTTAATATATATAAAATAATTGAAATAGATTCTAAATATAAAAATTATATAGATAGACAATACATTGAAATAAAAAAAATTAAATCTTATGAAAAAATTAAAATACCTAGTAATATAAATTTTAGTTTAATAAAAAATTTATCAAATGAAATAAAAGAAAATCTTAATAAATTTAATCCTAAAACTTTAAGTGATATATATAAAATTCCAGGTATAAATTATTCATCAATACTTACTATTATAGTATGGATAAAAAAAAGTATTAATAAATAATATGATAAAAAAAAATAGTAGTATAAATAAAATAAATTCATTTGGAATAAATATAAAATGTAAATATTTAGCTATAGCTAATAATTTAAATGATATAAAAAGATATATTTATATATCAATAAATAAAAAAATTCCTATAATTTTTGTTGGTGATATTAGTAATACTATATTTTTAGAAAACTTCTGTGGATTTATAGTTTTAAATAGAATTTATGGAATAAATATATACAATTATAAAAAATATTGGCATTTACATATACATTCTGGAGAATCATGGTCCAAAATTGTTAATATTACTATTAAAAAAAATATATATGGATTAGAAAATTTATCTATGATACCTGGAAGAGTTGGATCAGCGGTTATAAATAATATAGGAGCATATGGAGTTGAAATAAGTGATATAATTAGTTATGTTTATATTATTAATATATATAATTTTAATAAAAAAAAAATAAATAATAATGAATGTTCATTTAATTACAGATATAGTATATTTAAAACTAATAAATATAAAGATTATATAATACTATCAATAGGTTTAAATTTAAAAAAAAACTGGAGTCCTATATTAAATCACAAAAAAATTTTTTGTTTAAAAAAATATAATTTAAATTCTAAAAAAATATACAAAATAATAAATAATATAAGGGCAAATAATATACCTAATTTTAATATTATTAGTAATTGTGGAAGTTTTTTTAAAAATTGCATATTAAAAAATAAAAATTTTATAAATTTAAAAAATAAATATAAATTAATACCAAATTTTAAAATAAGTAATAATAAATTTAAAATTTACTCAGGATGGTTAATTGATAAATGTAATTTAAAGAGTTTTTTTTATAAAAATTTATACATATATAATAAAAATTCTTTAGTTATAGTAAATTTAGGAGAAAATACAAATGGGAACGATATATTATTCTTTATAAGAATAATAAAAAAAGTAGTAAAAAGAAAATTTAATATAAAATTAGAAAATGAAGTTCTTTTATTAAAAAATAATTTTATAAAAAAATTATATGGTTAGAATAAGATTATCTAGATATGGAAGAAAAAAATTGTCTTCTTATAGAATAGTTGTTATATCATCAAAAAAACCCAGAAATGGAAAATATATAGAAAAAATAGGATTTTTTAATCCTAGTATAAATACTAATAATATTAAAAATAAATTATATATAAATATAGATAGAATATATTTTTGGAAAAAAAAAGGAGCTTCTTTATCAAAAAGAATTCCTAATTTAATAAAAATGTATGAAAGAAGTATTTAATAATTTATTAGTTGGCAAAATAGGATCATCTTATGGTGTTATAGGATACAATAAAGTATATTCTTATATGGATAATAAAATTGATATATTTAAATATAAATGGATAATTATATTAAATAAAATAAAAACTACATATATAGTTGAGAAATGGAAAAGTTATAAAGATAACTTTTTAGTTAAATTAAATACTGTAGATAGTAAAGAAAAATCATCAAAAATAACAAATTTATATATATATATAAATATCTTATATAAAGATAATGATTTTATATATTTAAAAGATATATTAAATTTTTCTGTTTTTTTTGAAAATTATTTTTTAGGAAATGTATATGATTTTATAGAAATAAAATATTATTATATATTAATAATAAAAAAAAATAATAAAGAAATATATATACCTTTAATATTTAATATATTTATAAGAGAAATTAATTTAGAAAAAAAAAATATAATTTTAAATAAAATATGTTAAAATGATTAAATTTGCTGTAATTACTATGTTTCCAGAAATATTTTCTATAGTTAAGAAAATTGGAATAATAAGAAAAGCTATAAAAAATAACATAGTAAATATATATATATTTGATTTAAAAAAATATTCTGATAATAAAAGAGTAGATGATAAACCTTATGGAGGAGGATATGGAATGATAATTAAACCTGTTCCATTAAAAAAAACTATAGACGCAGCAAAAAAAAAAATAGGCAAAACTTCAAAAGTTATATATTTAACTCCTCAAGGAATTAAAATTAATAATAATATTATTAAATACTTTTCAAAATCTAATAAAAATATAATATTTATATGCGGAAGGTATAAAGGTATAGATGAAAGAATAATATTAAATGAAGTTAATTATGAAATTTCTATAGGAGATTATATTTTAAGTGGAGGAGAAATACCTTCTATTTTAATTATGGACTCTATAATAAGATTAATACCTGGAGTTTTAAATTCTGAAAGTTCATATAAAAATGATTCATTTTATAAAAAAATTTTTGATTTTCCAAATTATACTAGACCTAGAATATTTAATAATATAGAAGTTCCTAAAGTTTTATTATCTGGAAATCATTATGAAATAAATAAATGGAGATTAAAACAATCATTAGGAAAAATGTGGTTAAATAGACCTGAATTAATAAATAAAAGCAAATTAGATAAAAATGAAATAAAATTGCTAGAAGAATTTAAAGATGAATTATTAAAAGATAATAAAAATGTCAAAAAATAGTATAATAAAAAATATTGAAAATAGTCAAATAAAAGATATAAATATTATAAATAAAATAAAATCAGGATGTACAGTAAAAATAGAAAATATTAATATTATAAATAAAAATATTCAAATTTTTTTTGGAATAGTTATATCTATTAGTAGAAAAGGTATATCTACATCAATAACTGTAAGAAAAATGTTTTCTAATAGTGAAGGAGTAGAAAAAACTTTTTTTATTTATTCTCCTACAATAAAAAATATAAGTATAATTAAATATAACAAAGTTAGAAAATCTAAGTTATTCTTTATAAGAAAAAATAATAAATATATAAAAATATAGTTTACATTTATTAAATTTACTAGTAAAATATATTTACTAGTAAAATATATTTACTAGTAAATATATCCTTTTATAATTTTATATTTTAAATATGAATACAAATTGTTTTAATTTCTTAAAAGAAAAAGATTTTATATCCCCAAATTTATTAAAAAATAAATTTAATATCTATAAAAATATTAATATTAATATATTAGAATATCGTAATATTATATCTAATATAATAAATAAATTAGATAATAGATTATTAATTATATGCGGTCCTTGTTCTGTAAACAATAGAGAATCTCTTATAGAATATGCAAATAATTTTAAAAATTTATCTTTAAAAGTAAATGATTATTTATATTTAGTTATTAGAGCATATTATGAAAAACCAAGAACAACAGTAGGTTGGAAAGGTATAATATATGATCCTGATATAAATGGATCAAATGATATTGAAAAAGGAATTTATACTTTTAGAGAAATTTTATTAGATTTATTTAATATATCAATCCCTGTAGCATCTGAAATTTTAAATCCTATATTTATAAGATATTTTGGAGATTTATTAAGTTGGGTATCTATAGGAGCTAGAACTTCAGAATCTCAAATACATAGAGAAATAATATCCGGATTAAATATTCCAGTTGGTTTTAAAAATAGTACAGATGGTAGTATAGATTCTTGTGTTAATTCAATAATTTCATCTAAAAATTCACATAATTTTATATATATTAATGAATATGGAAAATTATCTTATGTAAAAACATTAGGAAATTTAAATTCTCATATAATTTTAAGAGGGGGAAAAAATGGTCCTAATTATTTTTATGAAAATATAGATGAATATATTAAAATTTTAGATAAAAATAAATTAAATAAATCTATACTTATAGATTGTAGTCATGATAATTCTAATAAGAATTATAAAAATCAAATAAATGTTGTAAATAATATAATTAAACAATTAAAAAACAATAAGTATATTATAGGTTTAATGATAGAAAGCAATTTAAATGAAGGAAATCAAAGTTTTGATTTATATGATAAAAACAAAAATATTAAATATGGTGTATCTATAACAGATTCATGTATTAATTGGAAAGATACAGAAGATTTAATATATAAAATATATTATGAATATAAAAATATTTGTAATAATAGACAAAATGAAAAATAGTTTAGATAAAATAAGAAAAAAAATAGATATAATAGATAAAGAAATATTTTATTTATTTTCAGAAAGATTTAATTTAGTAAAAAATATATCAGATATAAAAAGTAAATTAGGTTTATTATCTTTTGATAAAGATAGAGAATCTTTTATATTAAATAAAATAATAAATGATAATACTAATATATCTAAAAATTTTATAGAAGATATTTTAAATAGAGTATTTTTTGAATCTTATATTTTAGAAAATAATACATATGATAAAATAATATATAATACTAATTCTAAAATAAATATTACTATAATAGGTGGAGATGGTAATATGGGAATTTTATTTAAAGATAAATTTATAAAATCAGGATATATTGTTAAATCTATAAATTCATCAAATTGGGATATTAATTTAGAATTTATTATAAATTCGAATGTTATTATAATAAGTGTCCCTATATCAAAATTTATATCTATAATAGATAAATTAAATAATTTAAATTTAAGTAAAAATATAATAATAGTAGATATATCTTCTATAAAACATTTTACTATAAAAAGTATATTAAATATTCATGAAGGTCCGGTTTTAGGATTACATCCTATGTTTAGTAATAATATAGATAATTTTTCAAATCAAATTATGATTTGTTGTAATGGAAGATTATCTGATTCATATAAATGGATATTAGATCAATTTAAATTATGGGGTTTAATATTACATACTATAGATAGTATTGAACATGATAAATATATGTTATATATACAATATTTAAGATATTTTATATTTTTATCATATGGTTTATTTTTAATTAGAAATAATATTAATATAAATGAAATGATAAATATTTCTCCTTCATTTAATTATATATTTTTAAATTTATTTATATATTTTTTCAATCAAGATTCTAAAATATATATAGAAATAATAAATTATAGTAAAAAAAATGATAATAATATAATAAATTCATTTTTAGACAATATAAATTTAATAAAATTATATATAAAAAATAATAAAATTGATGAAATTTTTAATGAAATAAAAAAATGGATTAATCTAAATATAGATAAAAAATATATAAATAAATCTAGTAATATTATAAAGAATTCAATAATATTAAAGTAAATTTATTATTATTTTTTTATTAATTTTAATTTTATAAAATTATCTATATTTGAATCTAAAATTTTATTAAAATTTTTTAAAATTTCATTTAAGCTTAATTTTTCACATGAATGTCTTGCATATATTACAGCGTAATATACTAAACTTGTATCTTGAAAATTTTTAATAAATTCTATAGATCTATTTAAAGATGATAAATAATATCTATTATCTAAAAAATATTTTATTTTTAATATTTCATTTAATGCAATTTTATCTTTTATATAATTTAATTTTTTTATTGATGAATTGTAATATACGCTATTAGGATAGTTTTCTATTAATTCTTTAAAACTATTAAATGCTATTTTTAATTTAGAATTATCTCTATTTTCTTCAAATGTAAATATACTTTTTTTATTTTTAGAATGTAACAATATATTTATTAATCCTTTCATATATAATAAATAATCATAATTTTTAAGTTCTTTATATTTTAATAATTTATTTATTATTAATATTGATTTTTCTAATTTATTTACTTTATAATATGAAAACGCTAATTCTATTTTTGTTTCTATTAAATCTTTATATGGTATACATAAATTACATGTTCTTTTTAAATCTTTTATAACTAATTTATAATTTTCATTTATTAAATTATTAAATATATCTGTTTTAATTTTATTATTATAATTTTGACTAGATATACATGAATTTAAATTTAACATTATATAAATAGTTATTAATAGTATATTTTTCATTATTTTTTTTTTAATTTATGTTATAAATATAATATTATTAATTTTACTATTTTTTTTTTAAATGTTAAATATAATTTATGAAGATAAATATATTATTATTATTAATAAACAAAATAATTTAATAGTAAATAATATATTATATAAAAAAAATAAAACATTAGTTGATTTATTAAATGAATATTATCCTAATATTGTTAATGTTGAAAGAAATGGAATAATACATAGATTAGATAAAAATACTACAGGATTATTAGTAGTTGCTAAAACAAATATGTCTTATAAATTTTTAATAAATTCATTTTTAAAAAAAAAAAATATAAAAGAATATATAACATTAGTATCAGGTTTGCTAATTTCCGGAGGAAATATAAATAGTTATATAAAAAGAGATTTTAAAAATAAAATGAAAATGAAAGTATCTAATAACGGAAAATATTCAATTACACATTATAGAATAATAGATAAATTTAATATTTTTACTTTGTTAAAAGTTATATTATATACCGGCAGAACTCATCAAATAAGAGTTCATATGTCATATATAAATCATCCTATAATAGGTGACTTTAAATATGGTAAGAATATTTCTATATTTGATAAATCAATGAATTTCATAAAAAAAAGAAATATAAATTTTAATAGACAAGCTTTACATTCATCAAAATTAATTATACAACATCCTGTAAGTAATAAATTTATGCATTTTTATAGTGAAATTCCCAAAGATATGATGGATTTAATAAAAATATTAAAAAAATAAATTATATGAATATATAAATTTATTGATAAAATAATAATACATGGTATTATTTATATTAATATAAAATAAATATTATATATATAAAATGATATTAAAAAATAACATATTTATTATAGGAGCAATGGCTTCTGGAAAAAGTACTATAGGAAAACTTTTATCATGTAAATTAAATTTTAATTTTATAGATTCAGATGAAGAAATTAAAAAAAAATTAGATATGGATATTAATAGTATATTTAAATATAACGGGGAATTCTTTTTTAGAAAAGAAGAAGAAAAAATATTAGAAGAAATTGTTATAAAAAATAATATAGTATTATCTACAGGAGGAGGAGTTATAGATTCTGATAAGAATATAAATTTATTAGTAAATAATGGTATTATAATTTATTTAAAAGTTAGTATTGAAAATCAATTATTAAGAATAAAAAATAATAAAGATAGACCAATATTATCAAATAATAAATTAAATAATTATAATATTTTATATGAAAAAAATAAAATAAGAAATAATTTATATAATAAAATATCTAATATTATTGTTGATACTAATGAATTTGATATTAATATTATTATAGAAAAAATATTAATTTCTTTAAAAGAATTTAATTTTTTTATTAAAAAATTTAGTTAAATTATGTATAAATTAAATGTAAATTTAAATAATAATAAATACAATATAAAAATAGATTTTAATTTATTATCAAATATAAATAATTTATCTCCTTTAAAAAAAAATGATGTAGTAGTAGTAATAACTAATAATATACTATATAAAATACATTTAAATTTTTTAAAAAAAATATTAATTAAATTTGATTTAATTATAAATGAAATAATAATACAAGATGGTGAAAATAATAAATCGTTAACTATATTGAATGATATATTTACAAATTTATTACATTATGAATATGATAGAAATATAATATTAATATCATTTGGAGGTGGAGTAATAGGCGATATATCAGGTTTTGTAGCATCAATATATAAAAGAGGTGTTAGAATTATACATATACCAACAACATTATTATCTCAAGTTGATTCATCAATAGGGGGTAAAAACGGTATAAATCATCCATTAGGAAAAAATATGATAGGAACATTTTATCAACCTAATGCTGTTTTTATAGATACATTTTTTTTAAAAACATTACCAAAAAAAGAATTTATATCAGGATTATCTGAAATTATAAAATATGGGATAATTTTAGATAAATTATTTTTTAATTGGTTAGAATATAATATTGATTTTTTATTAAATCTTGATTTTAGAAAAATAAATTATTGTATATATAAATGTTGTAAAATAAAATTAAGTATAGTAAATAAAGATGAAAAAGAAACTAAAAATATAAGATCATTATTAAATTTAGGTCATACTTATGGTCATGCTATAGAATCTTTTTTAGGTTATGGTAATTGGTCTCATGGAGAAGCTGTATCTGCTGGTATAATGATGTCTGTATATACTTCTTTAATAACTAAAAATATAAATATAAATGATGCTATAAGAATAAAAAATATATTAAATAAAGCCGGATTACCAATAAAAGGACCATTAAATATGAATTATGAAGATTATATTTTTTATATGAAAAAGGATAAAAAAAATGATAATAATTCAATAAATATAATAATTCCTATAAGTATAGGAAAATCTAAAATTTTAAAAAATATTTCACATGATATAATAAAGTCTTCAATATATAAATGTAATAATGAAGAATTTTAATTATTTAAAAATTTTGATGATTTAATAAATCCTTTATTTATTAATATATCAGTAGCCAATATACATTCTTCTATTGATTTATATATTTTATTTTTTTCATTAATATTAAAATTTGTTAGTAAATAATTATGTGTATTATTTATAGATTTTCCTATTCCTATTTCTATTCTATAAAATTTATTATTATTTATATTATTTATAATACTTTTAATCCCATTATGACTAGAATTAATTTTATTAAATTTTATTTTAGAGCGACCTTGAATTAAATTCATCTCATCATAAGCAATTAGTATATTGCTATAATTTATAATAGATAAATAGTCTAATACTAATTTTATATTTTTTCCTATCAAATTCATATATGAATTTGATATAAATATATGTATAATATTATTTTTTACGTTTAAATAAAATATTTTTCCAAATTTTTTTTTTTCTATTTTAAAAATGTTTTTTTTAAAAAAAAATACTAATTTTTCTATATAAATTAATCCTATATTATGTCTATTATAAATGTATTTAGGAAAATTGTTTCCTAATCCAGATATTAATTTTATATTCAATGCATTAATAAAAATTCCAATTACATATTTTTAAATAGAAATTATTATTACTATTTTTTTCTATAAATTCTATATTAATAGGTAATTTAGGTTCTAAATTATCATAATACTCATGATATATTATATTATATATATTATGTTTTATTTCTTTTAAATATCCATTCTTATTATATACAAATTTATCTGAATTAGAAGGTAATCCTATTAACCATAATTTTAAATTTTTTATTGGAAAGTTTTCTACATATAAACTTTTTATTATTTTATTTTTTTTTATTTTTTCTTTTTTATTTGGATAAGAAACGAAGTCAATTAAATTTATTCCATATGTATATACTTTAAATTTAAAGTATTTGTTTTTTATATTATTACAATAAAATTTTATTAAAGTATTTTTCATTTTTTCATTATTAAATATAATATTTCCATTAACTTCAAAATTTTTTATTTTAAATAACATATTTTTATTTTTTTTCCATTTACTACTTTTTTCATAATTTATAGAATTTTTATTACAGTATAAATTTTCAGTATTAGAATATTTAATATTTAATATATTATATAATACTAATAAATAAATAAAAAAATTAATAAAATTAGTCATATTTTTTCTTTTAATTTTTAAAATTAATTTATTTAAACTAATTTTAATTAATATAATATTATAAAATAATATTATAATATTTTTATATTAAAAATCAAAATAACAATTTAATATGGATGTGTATTATTTTTTTTTAAAACATATAGATATAATAAAAAATAAAATAAAAAATATAGAATTAAATTTCAAAAAAAATATTTTTAATAAAATTAATATAGAAAAAGAAAATTTTGAATATATAAAATTAAAATCAATAATAGATGAATTTAATGAATTAAAAAATATATATAATAGTATATTATTTTGTAAAAAAGAAATAGAATCTAATTCTTATATAAAAGAATTAGCATGTGAAGAATTAAATATATTTTTAAATTTAAAAAATAAAATAGAGAATAATTTAAAAAAAATTATTACATTAGAATATTCTGAAAAAAAAAATAAAGGTTGTTTTCTTGAAATAAAATCAGGAACAGGAGGTAATGAATCCTCATTATTTGTTATCAATTTATTTAAGATGTATCAAAAATATTTTAATAGAAATTTATGGAAATTTGATATACTTAATAAAGTAGAAAATGAAAATGGAGGTATAAAAGAAATTTTTATAAAAATTAATAATAATCTATCTTATGATAAACTTAAATTCGAATCTGGAGGTCATAGGGTTCAAAGAATACCAAAAACAGAATCTCAAGAAAAAATACATACATCTACTTGTATAGTAGCTGTAACTCCAATAGACAGTGATGTAGATAATTTTAGTTTAAATATATCTGATTTAAGAATTGATACATTTAAATCTTCTGGAGCTGGAGGTCAACATGTTAATACTACAAATTCTGCAGTTAGAGTAATACATTTACCTACTGGGATAAATGTAGAATGTCAAGATGAAAGATCACAACATAAAAATAAATCTAAAGCATTAAATATATTAAAAGAAAAAATAATTTCATTTAATTTAAAAAAAAAAAAAGATAATGAATCTATATTAAAAAAAAAATTATTTGGATCTGGATATAGAAATGATAGAATAAGAACTTATAATTATATTAATAATATGATAATTGATCATAGAATCTCTTTAAGATTAAATAAACTAGAAGAAATATTAAACAGTGGTAATTTAGATATAATAATAAATTTTATAGAAGATAAATATATATCTAATAAATTTGAAATGTTTTTAAAAAATGTTAACTTATAATGATTGGTTATGTATATCAAAAAATATATTAATTAAATTTAATATATCAAACTATAATTACTATTTATATAGTATATTAAGTTATGTTAATAATATACCATTAGATAATTTATTTTTATATAAATATAATTATTTATTAAATAAGAATTTGTTAATTATGAATAATTTATTATCTAAAGTAATAAGAAATATACCAATAGAATTTTATATTAATAAAATATATTTTTGGTCATATTTTTTTGAAATTAATAATAATTCATTTATACCAAGAATAGAAACAGAATGTTTAATTGATTTTATATTAAATTATATAGATAATAATAAATTTTATAATATTTTAGATTTAGGTACTGGAGTTGGAAATATAGCTATATGTTTATCTAAAAATATAAAAAAATCTTACACTATAGGTATAGATATAAATTTAAATTCTATAGAATTAGCTAGAAAAAATTCATTAAACTTAAATTCAAAAAATATACATTTTATATTATGTGACTGGTTTAATTTTAATTCAAAAATAAAATTTGATATAATAGTTAGTAACCCTCCTTATATATCTTTAAATGAATTGAATTTATGTAATAAAAGTATTTTATATGAACCTAAAAAATCACTTATATCTAATAATTCAGGTTTATATGATATTAAATATTTAATAAATAAATTTTATAATTTTTTAAAAGATAATGGATTAATAATATTTGAACATGGATTTAATCAAGATTATTTAATAAAGTTATTATTATCATCAAAATTTAAAATTTTTAATAAGTTAAAAGATAATAATAATATTAAAAGATTTTCTTATGGTATAAAGTAATTATATTTAAAATATTTTATTAGGAGAATCAGTCATTATATCTTTAAATGATGATGTTTTAGGAAAAGGAATAATTTCTTTTATATTATCTAAATTATTTAGTAACATTATTAATCTATCTAATCCAAAAGCTATCCCTGAATGATTTGGAGTTCCATATTTTAGAGCTTCTAAAAAAAAATTAAACTCATTATTTTTATTTACATTTATTATATCAAATATAGTATTTTGTATATTTTTATTATTTATTCTTTCTGATCCACTTGCTATCTCAAATCCATTTAATACTAAGTCATATGAATTAGATAATATTGATAATATTTTTTTTTTATTATTTATATTATATATATTATTAATAGTTTTTGGTAATGTAAATGGATGATGATTGCATTCTATTTTATTATTTACTTCTTTAAACATAGGAAAATTTGTTATCCATATTAAAGATGTTTTTACATTATTTATATACATTTTAATTTCTTTAAATAAAGAATTTCTTATATTTAATAAATTTTTATATATTTCATCTTTATCTCCAATTAATATAATAAATATATCATATTTTGTATTATTATTTATTTTTAATAAATTTAGTTTAAATAAATTATTAAAAATTTTATTTAAAAATTTTGATATTTTGTTTTTATTAGTTATAAAAAAATTTATATTTTTAAAATTAAAATTTTCTAAAATTTTATAATAATTTATATTAATATTAGGTAAATTAAAAAAAGAAATTATTTTATTTTTTTTATTAAATATTTTTTTATTTATAAATTTGTTTATATCTTTATTTATTCTAAATATTTCATTTATATAAAATAATTCTATAAAATTTCTTAAATCTGGTTTATCTGTTCCATATTTTATAATAGAATCTTTAAATTTTATTTTTTTTATTTTTTCTATATTTATATTATTTATTTTTTTAAATAAAAATTTTATTAATTTTTCTGATATATATATTATATAATTTGATTTTAAAAACGAAACTTCAATATCTAATTGAGTAAATTCAGGCTGTCTATCAGATCTTAAATCTTCATTTCTAAAACATCTAGCTATTTGATAATATTTATTAACTCCAGACATCATTAAAATTTGTTTAAATATTTGAGGTGATTGAGATAATGAATAATATTTATTTTCATAAATTCTACTGTTTACTATGTAATTTCTAGCCCCTTCTGGTAAATATTTAGATAATATTGGTGTTTCTATATTAATAAATTTATTTTTATTCATAAATTTATGTATTTCATATGTTATATATGATCTTATTTTTATTAAATTTAAATTTTTTCTTAAATATAGATATCTAAATTTTAGTTTATTCTTTTCAGAAAAATTATTTATATTTATAGGTATTTCATCTGAATAATTTATTACTAATATATTTGTAGCAATTATTTCTAAATCTCCATTTAATTTTTCATAATTTATTTTATCTATTGGTCTATTTTTTAAAAAACCATATATTTTTACACAAGATTCATTTTTAATTTTTTTTAGTATATAAAAAATTGAATTATTATTTATATTTTTTTTATTGAAGTTTATTTGTATTTTTCCATAAAAATCTCTTATTTCAATAAAATAACAATTATTATTTATATATCTTTTATCATCTATCCAACCGTATATATATATATATTTATTTATATATTTATTTAAGCTATTACAATCACATTTTCTAAAATAATTCATAATTCAAATTAAATAAATTTAATATTTGTAACATTTGTTTTGCGGCTAATTGTTCTGATTTTTTTTTATTTTTATCTATACCATATGATGATATATGCAATTCTTTTATTTTACATATAATTAAAAATATATAATTATTTTTCTTATTTTCTATATTATCTAATACAATATATTTAGGCAAAGATATTTTATTTTTTTGTAATAAGTTTTGTAATAAAGACTTAAAATCCTTATTTGTATTTTTAAAATTATCTATATTTAAAAAAAAATCATAATATAAATTATCTATTATAATTTTAACCTTTTTTATATTACTATCTAAAAATATAGCTCCTATAATAGCTTCTATAGAATTTGCTAATATTGAATTTTCTATATATTTTTTTTTATTATATTCAGATTTTCCTAATAATATATAATTATATATTTCAAATTTATTTGCTATTTTTGTTAATGTAGTAGATTTTACTAATATAGATTTTAAATTACTCATTTCTCCTTCATTTAAATTAGAAAATTTTTCATATATTTTATTAGTTATTATAAAATTTAATATAGAATCACCTAAAAATTCTAATTTTTCATTATTTATATTACTAAAACTAGAATGAGATAAAGCTTGTAGTAATAAAATCTTATTTTTAAAAATATATTTTAATTTTTTTTCTAAATTTAAAATTTTTAAAAATATATTCATAATTATATATTTATTTTTTAATAAATTTTAAATTTTTAATTATTAAAATCTTATATACTTCTTTAATATTAAATAATATAAATTTTACTTTTCCAATTAATAATTTTTTTTTAACAAAACCCCAATATCTACTATCAAAACTATTATCTCTATTATCACCTAATACAAAATAAGCTCCCTCAGGGACTATCCATTCTACGGTATTTTTTTTATTAGAATTTAAATAGTAATTATATAGAAAATCTATTTGTTTTTTATATATTAAAATATCATATTCACAATTACCTATTTTTTCTTTTATTATTTTAAAATTTTTATAATCTAAATTAGAATTTAAGTTTAAATTTTTTATTTTATCTAATATAAGTGAATTTATATTATTATAATTATAATATTTTATGTAATTATTATTATTGAATTTTACTATTATTTTTTTATTTATTCTATTATATATAATTTTATCTTTAGGTAAGCCTATTATTCTCTTAATATAGTTTTTTTTATTATCAATAGGAAATTTAAATACTATTAAATCACCTCTTTTTAAATTATTTAATTTTATATATTTACTATTCTTTTTTACTAAAACTATATCTCCTGAAGATAAAGTTGGAAACATTGAATTTGATGATATATAAAATAATTCATATAAAAATTTTTTAATAAAAAAAGAAAGTATAATAATATATAATAAATATTTAAACTCATTTATTTTTTTTATTATATACGTATATAATTTTAAATTATATTTTTTATATAAAAAATAATTAAATATAAAAAAAAATAATAAAATAATATTTATCATTTTATATTTTAATAATTGAATATATATCATTACTTGTAATATTAACTAATCCAGTTTTATTCATATATTTTTTTTTTATTTTTTGATTTTTTAATAATTTTTTTTTTCTATTTATATCACCGCCATAACATTTAGATATAACATCTTTTCTAAATCTCTTTATTATGCATTTTTTTACTATATTTTTATTAATTAATATTTGTATTTTTATATCAAATTGTTTTCTGCATATATTTTTCTTTATTTTATTAATCAAATTTTCACAAAAAATATTATAATTTTTATTTACTATAAATGTTAATTCATTTATTTTTTTATTATTTATTAATACTTCTAATAAAAATAATTCAGTTTTTTTAAAATATTTAAAATTATAATTAAAAAAAACATATCCTTTAGATATTGATTTTAATTCGTCAAAGAAATTATAAATTATTTCAGACATAGGAATATCATATATTAATTCTATAAAATTAATATTTATATTTCTTGAATAAATTAATTTACCTCTTTTAATAAAACATAATTTATTTATATTATTAATATATTTATATATTGTTATTATAATACATTTACATATAGGTTCTCTAAATTCTTTTATATTAAAATTATTTATATCATTAATATTACTTAATTTTATTATTTTTTCTTCTTTAGTTAATATTTCATATAATACATTAGATTTTACTATTTTAATATTTATATTAAATTCTCTTTTTAATCTTTCTTTAAATATCTCTATATGTAAAGTTCCTGAAAATCCACATTTAAAACCATTTTTTGATATTTTTAAATTTTTATCAAAATATAATGATGTATCATTTATACTTATTTTTTTTATAGAATTATATAATATATTATATTCATTTATATTATCAACAATAATATTCGCATATATTTTAGGAAATGTATTATCTATATCTTCTATAAAATTATAATATTTTTTTGGTATATTTTTGGTTTTATTAGATATTAAAATATTATTAAAATTTATATTATCTTTTTCTTTTATAGAACAAGATATCCATCCTATATCTTCGTCTAATAATTCATCACATTCTATTTTTATATTATTATTTATAATACCTAATTTATTTACTTTATATAATTTATCATCTTTAAAAAATTTAATAGTATCCTTTTTTGTTAATTTTCCTTGTTTTATTTTTATTAATAATAATATTCCTAAATATTTATCAAACCAAGAGTCTATTATTATTGCGATAAAATCATTATATATTTTTTTAGGATAGGGTATTTTATTTATTATATTATTTAATAATTCATCTATTCCTATTGAATATTTTGCAGATACTAATATCGGTTCATTTTTTATATTTAATATATCTATTATTTCTTTTTTAGTATTATTTATATCAGAATTTATAGAATCAATTTTATTTATTACAGTAATAATCTTTACATTATATTTTATAGCATTATTATATAAGTATAATGTTTGTGATTCTATACTTTTAGTAGAATCTATTAATAGTATTGCCCCTTCACATACTAAAAAATATTTATATATTTCATTTAAAAAATCTGTATGACCTGGAGTATCTATTAAATTTAAATTATATATATAATCATTTAATTTATATTTAAAATTTATATTTTTAGATTTTATAGTTATTTCTTTTTCTTTTTCTAATTCTGTATTATCAATATTATTTTCTAAATTAGAATTAGAAAATTTTAATATACTTTTTGATAAAGTAGATTTACCATGATCTATATGTGATATAATACAAAAATTTCTTATATTTTTCATTTTAACTATTTTTCTTAAAAATGAATTTAAATTGGAAAAATTTTTTTATTAAAGAAAAAAAAAAAATATATTTTATTAATTTAAAAAAATATTTATATAATGAAATAAAAAAAAAAAAAATTATTTTACCTTCATTAAATGATATATTTAATGCATTTAAATTTACAAATTTTAATAACTTAAAAGTTGTAATAATAGGACAAGATCCATATTATAAAATAAATCAAGCTAACGGTTTAGCATTTTCTGTTAATAAAAATATAAAAATACCTCCATCATTATTAAATATATATAATGAGTTATATAGAAGTATAAGTTATTTTAAATATCCTAATCATGGATTATTATTAAATTGGTGCAATCAAGGAGTTTTATTATTAAATAGAATATTAACAGTTGAAAATAATAAACCTAAATCTCATATAAATATTGGTTGGGAAATATTTACTAATAATGCTATTAGTTTTATAAATAACAATCTTAATAGTATTATATTTATGTTATGGGGATCTTATGCCAAAAAAGTAAAAAAATTAATAAATAATAAAAAACATTATATATTAGAATCATCACATCCTTCACCTTTATCTGTTAATAAAGGTTTTATAGGATGTAATCATTTTTTTATATCTAATAATATTTTAATTAAAAATAATAAAATTATAAATTGGAATTTATAATTTATTTTTTATTAGTCGATACTTTTACCATAGCGGGTTTAATTAGTTTGTCATTTAATATATATCCTTTTTCTAATATTTCAGTAATATAATTATCTTTATATTTATCTGAAAATTCTAATACAACTGCTTGATGTATATTATGATCAAATGGAACATTTATTTTATCTATTGAAAATAATCCAAAATTGTTTATTACCTTTATTAATAATTTTAATGTTAATTCTACACCTTCTATTATATTTTCAATTTTAGAATCTTTATGTTCTAATGTTCTTTCTAAATTATCTATTATAGGTATCAAATCTAACATAAATTTTTCTAATGATAGTTTACGTATTTTATCTATTTCTATTGAGTGTCTTTTTTTTATATTTTCTATTTCAGCTTTAAAATAAAGATTATTATTAATTAATTTATTGTTTAAATTTTCTATATTTTCTTTTAATTTTAATATTTCATTAATATTATAAAAATTGTTTTTATTTTCTTCTTCTAAATTGTTTTTATTTTCTTCTTCTAAATTGTTTTTATTTTCTTCTTCTAAATTGTTTTTATTTTCTTCTTCTAAATTGTTTTTATTTTCTTCTTCTAAATTGTTTTTATTTTCTTCTTCTAAATTGTTTTTATTAGTTTTATATAAATCATTTATCATTTTTATTAACACCTATTGATTATTAATTATAATTATTTATAATTTTATTATAATATACTTTTTTTATATAAAAAAAAGTATTAAAATTTTAAATTAATAAATAGAATATGAATTATTTTTTAATATTTTTTTTAGTTATAAATATATTTAATATATCAAACTGTAATAATTTAATCGTTAATAAAAGTTCTAATGAAAAATTAATTAATAGATGTTCATATTATGGCGTTTATATAGATGATTATCATGCTAACTCTTTAAATATTGGAGATGATAAAAAAAAAGTTATAGAAAAAATTGGTTCTCCTATATTAATTAGTCCATTTGATGAAAATATATGGATATATCTATATTATAAAATAACTTTTTTTGGAAATATAAAAATAATAAAAAAAATTAAATTAATTTTTTTTAATGATGTTTTAGTTAAAATATACATAAAGGATGATAAAAAATAATACTATTTTTAATTTACTAGAGAATAATAAAATTTTATTTAATTATGATATAAAGTCAAAAATAGAATCTGGTATAGTATTACAAGGATGGGAAGTAAAATCTTTTTTTTATAAAAAAGTAGATATAAGTAATTGTTATATAAAAATAAAAAATAATGAAGCTTTTTTAATTAATTCTATTTTTAATCCAATTAGTAATATATCTAATATAGATTCATGTATTACAAACAGAAATAGAAAACTTTTGTTAAATAAGGATGAAATATATAAATTATATATAAAGTCTAAAATAAAAGGTTTTGCAATAGTTGTTTTATCTATATATTTTAAGAATTCTTTTATAAAGTTAAATATAGGTATAGCTAAAGGGATAAATAAATATGATAAAAGAGAAAATATAAAAAACAGAGAGTGGGATAGAAAAAAATTATACATTTTAAAAAAAAGTAATAAAAATTATTAATGGGGCTGAAAATAGGTGTAGACATATTTATTTTATAACATTAAAAGACATGTCAAGTTTATGAAAATCTTGTAAAAAATTCTTTAAACTTAATATTTGCAAAAAATAATATGATGTTTAATAGTTCAAATTTATCAATAGCTTAGGTTTTTGATATATTGAAAATTTAGTAATATTTTTTAAATATTAATTATTTTTCTTTATAATTAATATATTTTAATAAAAAAAAAGAAATAAGCATGTTAATAACTTTTATTTATAATTATTTATGGAAGTGAGTTCGAATCTCACCAGCTCCACCATATTGTAAATTTAATGAATTTATTTAATAAAAAAATTTTAGTAACTTGCGCTTTACCATATTCTAATGGATCTTTGCATTTAGGTCATTTATTAGAACAAATACAAGCTGATATATGGATAAGATATAAAAAAATAACTAATAATTCTATCTATTTTATATGTTCTGATGATTCACATGGGACTCCAATAATGTTAAAATCAATAGATTTAAATATTAAACCAGAATTATTAATAAACAATTTTAATAAAGAACATATAAAAAATTTTAAAGATTTTTCAATATATCATGATTATTACTATTTAACTAATAATCATGAAAATAAAAGATTAATAAATAAATTTTATTTTATACTTAAAAAAAATAATTTAATAAATTATAAATATATATATCAGTTTTATGATGTTTACAATAATATATTTTTACCTGATAGGTTTATACTTGGTAAATGTCCTAAATGTTATTCTAAAGATCAATTTGGAGATCATTGTAATAAATGTAATTCAGTATATAATTCCATTAATTTAATAAATCCTAAATCTACATTAAGTAATTCTATTCCTATATTAAAAAAAACTAAACATATATTTATTAATTTAAATAATTTTAAAAATAAAAATAATGTTTTAATAAAAAAATTATTTTGTCAAAAAGAAATTATAAATAAAATTAATGAATTTATTATATGTGATATGGAATCATATAATATATCAAGAGATTATCCTTATTTTGGATTTAAAATCCCTAATGAAATAAATAAGTATTTTTATGTATGGGTAGATGCTCTTATTTCATATATAAGCACATTTAAAAGATTTTGTCATAATATTAATGATATAGAATTATTTGATAAATTTTGGAATTTAAATTCTAATTATGATATTTATCAATTTATAGGAAAAGATATTATTTTTTTTCATAGTATAATTTGGCCATATATTTTAGATTTATTAAATTTAAGAAAACCTACTAAAATTATAGTGCATGGACATTTAACAATTAATGGATATAAAATGTCTAAATCTACCAATAATTTTATAACTGTTGATTCTTATATAAAAACATTTAATTCTGATTATTTAAGATATTATTTTGCATCAAAATTATCATTAAATATAAATGATATAGATTTTAATATTAAAGATTTTTATATAAAAGTAAATTATATTTTAATAGATAAAATAATAAATATACCATATAGGATAAAAAATTTTTTAAATAATATATTCCAAAATAAACTTTCTGATGAAATAGATACTAATTTATATAATGATTTTATTTTTAGATCAGATTATATATGGAAATTATATGAAGATTTTAATTTTTTAGAAGTAGTAAATATAGTTATTGATCTTTCTAATATTTTAAATAAATATATATCAAATAATGAACCTTGGAATTGTAATAATATAAATAAATTACATAAAATATGTTCTACAAGTATAAATTTGTTTAAAATAATAGTTTTATATATTAAACCTATAATACCTACTATATCATATGATTTAGAAAAATTTTTAGGTATATCATTGACTAAAAATAGTTTGAAATTTATTTTAAAATATAATAAAATAAATTTTTTAAATAAAAATATATTAAAAAAAATAAATATTTTAGATCTTAATAAATTAATTTAATACTTTAATACATTCAATTGGAATTTCATATATAAATCTTGATGGTTTATTTGTTATTAATTTACCGCAATTTAATCTGAATTTAGAATAAGTTAATATTAAATTTTTCATAGCTCTTGTTATACCAACATATGCTAATCTTCTTTCTTCTTCAATATTTGAATTATCTATTGACTTATTAGATGGGAAAATGCCTTCTTCCATACCTATTATAAATACACATTTAAATTCTAAACCTTTAGAAGAATGTATTGTCATAAGTTTAACTTTATTTTCAATATTACTAATATTAGTATCTTCATATTGAATTATCATGTTAGATATAAATTCTTCTAATATATTTTTATTATATATATTTTTTTTTTCAAATCTATATGCTGAATTTATTAATTCATTTAAATTATCTAATTTAGAAGAATTAAAATTATCCTTTTTATATAAATCAAATAATTTTGTATATTCTAATATTTTGTGTATTTTTTTATGTAATGGTATATCTAATATAATTTTATCTAAATTGTTTATTATATCTATAAAATTTTTTAATTTTTTTGTATGTAATTTATACTTATCATTATATACTAAGTAATTAATAACATCCCAATAAGATTTGTTTGTTAAAGATGATTCTTTTTTTATTATATCAATAGATTTTTTACCTATTTTTCTTGATGGAGTATTTATTATTCTTTCTAATGAAATATTATCATTTCTATTTAATATTAACATTAAATATGATAATATATCTTTTATTTCCTTTCTATTTATAAATTTTAATCCTCCATATATTATATATGGTATTTTATTATTTATTAAAAATTCTTCTATTATTCTAGATTGATAATTATTTCTATATAAAATAGCAAAATTATTTATATTATTAATATTTTTTTTTATATATTCTGATATAAATTTTGCTTCATTTATTTCATTTTCGGCTTTATATAAATAAATAAAATCTCCAATTTCATTTTTAGTCCATAATTTTTTTTTTAATCTGCTTTTATTATATGAAATTAAATTATTAGCTGCTTTTATTATATTATTAGTAGATCTATAATTTTGATCTAGATAAAATATTTTAGAATTAGAAAAATCATTTATAAACTTATTCAGAGATTCTCTATTTTAGCTCCTCTCCATTCATATATTAATTGATCACTATCACCTACTATCATTATATTTATATCATTATTATGTAACAATAATTTAATAATTAAATATTGAATTTCATTAGTATCTTGAAATTCATCTATTAGTATATTAGTTATTTTTTTTTTATATAAATTTAATATATTAATATTTTTATTTAATAATTCATATGTTCTTATTAATATTTCAGAAAAATCTATTATGTTTAATTTATTACATTCACTCTGATATAATATATATATCTTTTTAAAAATAAAATTTTCTTCATATAAATTTTTATAGTTTTCATTTATTCTTATTCCTTTATTTTTGCTTATATTTATATATTTTAATATTTTTTCTATATTTAATTTATTTTTTAATTTTAATGATTTAATTATATTTTTTATTATTCTCAATTGATAATTATCATCTATAATTTGAAAATTATTTTTTAATCCAGCTTCTTTATAATGTATCTTTAACATCCTATATAAAATAGAATGAAAAGTTCCTATTATAATATTATTATATTTATCTGATAATATATTTTTAATTCTATATTTTATTTCATTGACAGCTTTATTACTAAATGTTACTATCATTATAGAATTTGGATTTATTTTTTTTTTATTTATTAACCAAATAATTCTATATATTAGAATTTTTGTTTTTCCGCTTCCAGCTCCAGCTATAACTACTATATTTTTATCTTTTGATAAAACTATATTTTTTTGATTTTTATTTAAATTTAAAAAATATGATATATATTTCATTATTTTAATTAAATGATTTATTTGAATATTTTAATAAAATCATTTTAAACTTTTCTTAAAACATAATATTTAAATGAATAATAGTTTTTTTTCTAAAAAACGTTTTTTTGATAAAAAAAATTATCCCTATGGATTTTCTAGATGTGGTTATTTTACCATAAAGGAATCTTTATTACTTGAAAAATTTGGTAATGCATATATGGATCTTTCTAATGGTATTAGAAAACCTATAAATGATGAAGAAAAAAGATTTATAGATGTTTTTAAAGGAAAAATTAATGCTATTAGTGAACATGAAATAGTATGGCAAAAATATATAAATGTAATAAATTATTCTAAAAGGTTTTATTCTTTATCAGAAAATTATCAAAATGAATCATCATTTTTAAATGATGATGAATATAGTAATGATATTCTAAATTTATAAAAATTAATAACTAAAAATAATTTATAGTTATTTAACAATTATAAAAGAGTAATTATGAATTTAACAGAATTAAAAAATATAAAAATATCTGATTTAATATCTATAGGAGAAAAAATGGATTTAATAAATTTAGCTAGAATGAGAAAACAAGATATTATATTTAATATTTTAAAACAACATGCAAGAATAGGTGAAGATATATTTGGAGATGGAGTATTAGAAATATTGCAAGATGGATTTGGTTTTCTTAGATCAGTAAATAGTTCTTATCTAGCCGGTCCTGATGATATATATGTTTCTCCAAGTCAAATAAAAAAATTTAATTTAAGAACTGGAGATACTATATCAGGAAAGATTAGACCTCCAAAAGATAATGAAAAATATTTTGCTTTATTAAAAATAAATCAAATAAATTTTGATAGTCCTGAAAATTCAAAAAATAAAATATTATTTGAAAATTTAACTCCATTACATGCTAATATTAGATTAAAAATGGAAAAGGGTAATGGAACTATCGATGATTTAACATCAAGAGTTTTAGATTTAACTTCTCCTATAGGAAAAGGTCAAAGAGGATTAATAGTAGCTCCACCTAAAGCTGGAAAAACTGTATTACTACAAAATATAGCTAAAAGTATATATAGTAATTATCCAGAATGTGTTTTAATAATATTACTTATAGATGAAAGACCAGAAGAAGTTACTGAAATGAAATATTTAATAAATAGTATAGATGTTATCGCTTCTACTTTTGACGAACCGTATTCTAGACATATTCAAATATCTGAAATGGTTATTGAAAAAGCTAAAAGATTAGTTGAACATAAAAAAGATGTAATAATATTATTAGATTCTATAACTAGATTAACTAGAGCATATAATTCAGTTATGCCTTCATCGGGTAAAATATTAACTGGAGGTATAGATTCTAATGCTTTAAATAGACCTAAAAGGTTTTTTGGAGCAGCTAGAAATATTCAAGAAGGAGGAAGTTTAACAATTATAGCTACAGCTTTAATAGATACTGGGTCAAAAATGGATGAAGTTATATATGAAGAATTTAAAGGGACTGGTAATATGGAGCTTCATTTATCAAGAAAAATATCAGAAAAAAAAATATTTCCAGCAATAGATTATAATAAATCTGGAACAAGAAAAGAAGAATTACTTATAAGTAATGAAGAATTGTCTAAAATATGGATATTAAGAAAAATAATTAATTCAATGAATGAAATAGATGCTATAGAATTTTTAATAAATAAATTATCTATAACTAAAAATAATAGTGAATTTTTTAATCTTATGAAAAAAAAATAATATATATTATATTTACTTAATTAAATATATATATTATATTATATATATATTTATTAATTATTTTTCTATTAAATAATAGAATGATTATATAAAATTTAAATATATTTTAGTTTACTATAATATGTTTTTATTTTTATATAGTATTTTATTATTTATTTATTAAGAGTTTGATCATGGCTCAGATTGAACGCTAGCGGCAAGCTTAACACATGCAAGTCGAGCGGCTAACATAATATAATTGTAATTTATTATTATTATATTGATGGCAAGCGGCGTACGGGTGAGTAATATCTGGGAATCTGCCTTATGATGGGGGACAACTATTGGAAACGATAGCTAATACCGCATAATATCTTTATATCTTAAAAGATTTTAGATTAAAGTAGGGGATCTTTTAAAAGACCTTATGTCATTAGATGAGCCCAGACGAGATTAGCTTGTAGGTGAGGTAAAAGCTACACCTAGGCAATGATCTCTAGCTGGTCTGAGAGGATGGTCAGCCACATTGGAACTGAGATACGGTCCAAACTCCTATGGGAGGCAGCAGTGGGGAATATTGCACAATGGGGGAAACCCTGATGCAGCTATGTCGCGTGTGCGATGAAGGTCTTTTGATTGTAAAGCACTTTCAGCATAGGAAGAAGTTAATATAACTAATAATTATTATTAATTGACATTACTTGCAGAAGAAGTACCGGCTAACTCCGTGCCAGCAGCCGCGGTAATACGGAGGGTGCAAGCGTTAATCGGAATTATTGGGCGTAAAGGGTGCGTAGGTGGTTTATTAAGTCAAATGTGAAATTTTTAAGCTTAACTTAAAAACTGCATTTGAAACTAATATACTAGAGTTTTATAGAGGGGAGTAGAATTTCAAGTGTAGCGGTGAAATGCGTAGATATTTGAAAGAATACCAGAGGCGAAGGCGACTCCCTGGGTAATAACTGACACTGAGGCACGAAAGCTTGGGTAGCAAACAGGATTAGATACCCTGGTAGTCCATGCTGTAAACGATGTCAATTTGAAGAATGTAAATATTTTTTAAATTTATATTTTTCGTAGCTAACGCGTTAAATTGACCGCCTGGGAAGTACGACCGCAAGGTTAAAACTCAAATGAATTGACGGGGGCCCGCACAAGCGGTGGAGCATGTGGTTTAATTCGATGCAACGCGAAAAACCTTACCTACTCTTGACATTTAAAGTAATAAAATAGAGATATTTTAGTGCCTTGAAAAAGGAATCTTTAAACAGGTGCTGCATGGCTGTCGTCAGCTCGTGTTGTGAAATGTTGGGTTAAGTCCTTTAACGAGCGCAACCCTTATTCTTTGTTGCCAGCGTAAAGTCGGGAACTCAAAGAAAACTGCCAGTGATTTAAAACTGGAGGAAGGTGAGGACGACGTCAAGTCATCATGGCCCTTATGAGTAGGGCTACACACGTGCTACAATGGTATATACAAAGAGAAGCAACTTCGCGAGAACAAGCAAATCTCAAAAAGTATATCATAGTCCGGATTGGAGTCTGCAACTCGACTCTATGAAGTAGGAATCGCTAGTAATCGTAGATCAGCATGCTACGGTGAATATGTTCTCGGGCCTTGTACACACCGCCCGTCACACCATGGAAGTGAATTGCAAAAGAAGCGAGAAAACTTAATCAAGTAAAATTGAAAAGATCTTTCCACTTTGTGTTTCATGACTGGGGTGAAGTCGTAACAAGGTAACCGTAGGGGAACCTGTGGTTGGATCACCTCCTTGTTTATTTTATTTTAGGTGTTTTATAGAAAAAATAATTAAAAATTTTTAGTAGTAAAATGTATTAAAGTCTCTTTCGTTTAGTAGGTTAGGACATTGCTCTTTCACGGCAATAACAGGGGTTCAAATCCCCTAAGAGACAAAAAAAAGGGGTTAAGAAATTAAGCGTATATGGTGGATGCCTTGGCAAACAGAGGCTATGAAGGACGTGCTAATCTGCGAAAAGTATCGATGAGTTGATAAGAAACGTTATTAATCGGTAATATCCGAATGGGGTAACCTAAATATAATTAAAATTATATTTATTATTAAATAAATAAAATAGTTTAATAAAGCAAACCAGAAGAACTGAAACATCTTAGTATTCTGAGGAAAAGAAATCAAAAAGAGATTCCCTTAGTAGTGGCGAGCGAAAAGGGAAAAGCCAAATAAGCTATACAATATATATTTATTATAATAATAATTTTGGAAAATTTAGCTATAAAAGGTGATAGCCCTGTGTTTTAAAATTTATATATATTGGCTTATTTTAAGTAAATCGAGAAATGTTATCTTGATTGAATATGGGGGAACCATCCTCTAAGGCTAAATACTACTGTTTGACCGATAGTGAACTAGTACCGTGAGGGAAAGGTGAAAAGAACCCCGGTTAGGGGAGTGAAATAGATCCTGAAACCGTATACGTACAAGCAGTAGGAGCATTATATTTTTTTATGTGACTGCGTACCTTTTGCATAATGGGTCAGCGACTTATATTCTGTAGCAAGGTTAACTTTTAAAATAGGGAGCCGTAGGGAAACCGAGTCTTAAATGGGCATTAGTTTCAGGATATAGACCCGAAACCTGGTGATCTAACTATGAGCAGGTTGAAGAATAAGTAAATATATTTGGAGGACCGAACCGACTAATGTTGAAAAATTAGCGGATGACTTGTGGTTAGGGGTGAAAGGCCAATCAAACCAGGAGATAGCTGGTTCTCCTCGAAAGCTATTTAGGTAGCGTCTTATAATTAGTTTATAGGGGTAGAGCTCTGTTTTGTACTAGGGACTTATGTTACCAGTTCAATGCAAACTACGAATACTATAAATTTTATTATTGGAAACACACTATGGGCGATAATGTCAATAGTGGAAAGGGAAACAACCCAGATCGTAAGTTAAGGTCCTTAAGTTATGATTAAGTGTAAAACGAAGTTAGAAGTCTTAGACAACTAGGATGTTGGCTTAGAAGCAGCCATCATTTAAAGAAAGCGTAATAGCTCACTAGTCGAGTCATCTTGCGCGGAAGATTTAACGGGGCTAAAATCATACACCGAAACTACGACAATTTATTTTTAATAAATTGGGTAGAGGAGCGTTCTGTAAGTCTGTGAAGATTTATCGTAAGGTGAATTGGAGATATCAGAAGTGCGAATGCTGACATAAGTAACGATAAAACAAGTGAAAAACTTGTTCGCCGAAAGACTAAGGTTTCCTATCCAACGTTAATCGGGATAGGGTTAGTCGATCCTAAGGTGAGGTTGAAATACGTAATCGATGGATAACAGGTTAATATTCCTGTACTTATTAAAATTTGTGATGGAGTGACTGAGAAGGCTATGTTAGCTAAGTGAAGGTTATCTTAGTTTAAATATTTAGATGTAAGAAATAAGTAAATCTTTTTCTTTTTAACATTGATATATGATGATGAGTTAATAAAATAACGAAATAATTTATGCCACGCTTACAAGAAAAGCTTCTAAACTTTAAATTTTAATAAATCGTACCTTAAACCGACACAGGTAGTCAGGTAGAGAATACTAAGGCGCTTGAGAGAACTCGGGTGAAGGAACTAGGCAAAATGATGTCGTAACTTAGGGAGAAGACATACTAATATGTAAGTTATTTTATATAGCTGAAATTAGTCTAAGATAACGGCTGGCTGCAACTGTTTATTAAAAACACAGCACTGTGCTAACATGAAAATGGATGTATACAGTGTGACGCCTGCCCGGTGCCGGAAGGTTAATTAATTAAGTTATTTAATTATATTGTAAAGTATATTTAAAGAAGCTTTTGATAGAAGCCCCGGTAAACGGCGGCCGTAACTATAACGGTCCTAAGGTAGCGAAATTCCTTGTCGGGTAAGTTCCGACCTGCACGAATGGCGTAATGATGGCCAGACTGTCTCCACCCGAGACTCAGTGAAATTGAAATCGCTGTGAAGATGCAGTGTACCCGCGGCAAGACGGAAAGACCCCGTGAACCTTTACTATAACTTGATATTGTATATTTGATATTAATGTATAGAATAAGTGGGAGACTAAGAAATATTGACGCTAGTTAATATAGAGTCGTAATATGAAATACCACTCTTTAATATTTGATATACTAACTTTAATCCGTTATCCGGATTGAGGACAGTGTCTGGCGGGTAGTTTGACTGGGGCGGTCTCCTCCTAAAGAGTAACGGAGGAGTACAAAGGTTAGCTAATCACGGTCAGATATCGTGAGGTTAGTGCAAAGGCATAAGCTAGCTTAACTGCGAGAACTACAATTCGAGCAGATGCGAAAGCAGGTCTTAGTGATCCGATAGATCCTATATGGTAGAGGCTATCGCTTAACGGATAAAAGGTACTCCGGGGATAACAGGCTAATATCGCCCAAGAGTTCACATCGACGGCGGTGTTTGGCACCTCGATGTCGGCTCATCACATCCTGGGGCTGAAGCAGGTCCCAAGGGTATGGCTGTTCGCCATTTAAAGTGGTACGCGAGCTGGGTTTAGAACGTCGTGAGACAGTTCGGTCCCTATCTGCCGTGGGCGTTGGAAGATTGAAAGGAGCTACTCCTAGTACGAGAGGACCGGAGTGGACATACCTATGGTGTTCGGGTTGTCATGCCAATGGCATTGCCCGGTAGCTACGTATGGAAAAGATAACTGCTGAAAGCATATAAGCGGGAAGCTTACCTTAAGATTAATCTTCCCAGTAATAATTTTAATTATTACCTAAAGGGACGTTATATACTATGACGTTGATAGGTTAGGTGTGTAAGCATTGTGAAATGTTGAGCTGACTAATACTAATATCCCGTGAGACTTAACTCTTATAAAAAAAGAATATTTTTATTTGATAATTATAACGTGATAGAACCACCTGAATAAAAATAATATTTTATTTATTTTTTCCATTCCGAACTCAGAAGTGAAATGTCATAGTGCCGATGGTAGTGTATTAATTTATGTGAGAGTAGGAAATTATCAAATAAAATTTTTATAGTAGAGGAGTAACTTAAAAGGAAAAGTACTGGTCTCCAAAATCAGTAGTTGAGAGTTCAAATCTCTCCTCCTCTGTTCTATAAATTTTTTATTTTATAAATTAAAAACCATTCATTATCTATATTTCTACTAATACCTTCATATGTTATAAAATAACCTATTAAAGATATAAGTTTGTCATTAAAAAATAACATAGGTATTTTATTTCTTTTACAAATTGGTATATCAAATATACTATATATTTCCTTTAAAGTTTTTTTATTATTAAATCCTATTATTTTATATTTTATTTTACTATTAAAAAAATTTTTATTATTAAATTTTATAATTATAATCTCTTTATTATTTATTTTTCTTATTCTATGAAATAAAAAATTATAATTATCAATATAATTTTTAATTAAATTAAAATTATCTGATATTTTTATTATGCCTGAATTATATGGTAATTTTATAAATTTATTTATTTTTTCTATATATATATTTTTATAATATTTTAAATTATTATTTAAATTTTTTATACAATATATAGTATTATTATATTTATTTAAAATAATATTTTTTATTTTTAAAGTAGATAAAGGATTATCATTTAATATGATATCATTATATATCCTAATTAAATCATAATATGATATATATAAGTTATGGTATTTTTCTAACCATATTCTTATAATAATTTTAGTTAAATTAATATTTTTAATATTTAACAAAAATATATTTATAGATTTATCTTTTTTATTTATTAAATTATTTATTATTTTTTTTATGTAAATATTTAATACATTTTCATATAAATCACATATATATAAAAATTTATATGAAGAATTTAAAAATCCAGGCCATCTTTTATTTAATATATTTAATATTTTATATCTTATAAAATTCCTATCAAATTTTAAATTTTTATTACTTTTATCTTCTATCCATGATGTATTTAATATTTTTGAATAGTTAAGTATATCTAGCTTACTTAAATTAATTAATGGTCTAAATATTTTAAAATTATATATTGAAGTTAATTCTCTAATTAATATTGATTTTATTCCTTTACCTCTTTTCAATGAAAGAAAAATATTTTCTATTTGATCATTTTTATTATAACCAGTCAGTAAAATTTCATTTTTATTTATTATTTTAGATATTTCTTTATATCTTAATTTTCTTAAATTTTCTTCTATATTATTTTTTTTTTTTAATAAAATATCTTTTATATATAAAATTATTTTTTTATTATTACAGTATTTTATACAATGATTTAATATATAAGAATTTTTTATAAAATATTTATGATTTATATATATAGCTTTTATATTTAAATTACTATTTATAGTATTTTTTATATATATCATAATTTCTAATAATAAAGTTGAATCCATTCCTCCGCTAAAAGATATTAATAATGTATCAATATTAAATTTATTTATTATATAATTTAATTTTTCATTTATTCTTTTTATTACAATAAACATATAAAATTATTTTTTACTTATATTTATTAAACTACATATTTCATTAAATTTTTCTAATTGAAATTTAGTTAATGAAGAAAATATATTATTTAATATTTTTTTATTATAATTTTCAGCATTATCTAATTCTTTTATACCTTTATCTGTTATATATATATTTTTTATTCTTCTATCTCTAATATTTTGTTTTCTATATATAAAATTTTCTTTTTCTAAAAAATCTATAACAGTAACTACTGTTCTAGATGAAAATTCCATATACTTTTTTATATCTGTAGCACTTACTTTATTATTATTAATAATAAATTTTAATAATTTTATTTTTGATACAGATAAACCCTTATCATATAATTTATTATTTATATCTTTTTTTAATTTATTTATTATATTAAACAAAGAATCAATTATTAAAGACATATTAATTGTTTTTTCCATAGTATTAATAATTTAAAGTTTTTTTAATAATTTTATTTATTTCTAAAATATTATATTTATTAATTTTTAATTTTTCTATTTTACAGCCTATAAATATATTTGTGTTTATTTTAATTAATTCATATGCTAATAAAACGTCTGATTCATAATCTTTAAGTTTTTTTATAATAGAATTAATATTTTTTATATTTGAATATTTATATAAATTATTTATATTTCTATATATAAAATTAATATTTCCTATATTTTTTAATAGTATTTTAGCTGTTTTAGGTCCTATTCCTAATATACCTTTTATATTATCTGATACATCGCCTACTAATGATAAATAATCTATCATCATATTTGGGTATATACCGTATTTATTATATACAATATCTGAATCTATTATTTTATTATTATATATATCTAATATTTTAATACTATTAGAAATTAATTGATACATATCTTTATCTAATGAACTTATCAGAACATTAAAATTGTTCCTTTCGCATTGTTTAGATAAAGTTCCTATTATATCATCAGCTTCTATCCCAGGAAAAGATATTATATTTATACCTAATTCATCAACTATTATTTTTTTTATTATATTAATCTGATATATTAAATCTATAGGACATTTTTTTCTATTACTTTTATATTTATTACTTAATATTTTTCTAAAATTTGTTCCTGGAGAATCTAATGTTATTACAATATATTCAGGATTAAAATTTAACAATATTTTTTTTATTATAAAAAATGTCCCATATATCGCTTCACAATTTTTATATATATTTTTATTATTTAAAAATGCATAATAAGATCTATATATGTGAAATGTTCCATCTAATATAAATACTTTTTTTTTTTTATTTAACATATTTTTATATTAAAATTATAAATAAATTAAAATGAATGATTTTTATTTGCATAAATCAAACTTAAGATTTTATATAAAATCTATAAATTTATATCCTACATTATCTTCTAAAGAAGAAAATATATTATTAAATAACTTATATTATAAAGGAGATTTAGAATCTACTAAAAAATTAATATTATGTAATTTAAAATTTATTGTACAAATAACTAAAAAATATTCAGGATATGGATTACCTCAATTAGATTTAATTCAAGAAGGAAATATAGGTTTATTAAAAGCAGTTAAAAAATTTAATCCAAATATTGGAGTTAGATTAATATCTTTTGCTATATACTGGATAAAAGCAGAAATAAATGAATATATATTAAAAAATTGGAAAATAGTTAAAATAGCAACCACAAAATCACAAAAGAAATTATTTTTTAATCTAAGAAAAATAAAAAATAAGATAGATTGGTTAAATATAAATGAGGCTAATATTATAGCTAATAAATTACAAGTTTCACTAAAAGATGTATTTGAAATGGAATCTAGAATGTCTTATAAAGATTTATATATTGAAGAAAGAGAAGATATTAATAATAAATTAAAATACAATGTTAATAATTTATTAAATTATAATGATGAATTTAAAAAAATAGAGAATAATAATTGGAATAGTAATATAAATAACAAAATTAATAATGCATTATTAAAACTTGATAATAGAAGTAAACATATAATAAAATCAAGATGGTTAATAGAAAATAAAAAAACAACATTAAAAGAATTATCTATTATATACAATGTTTCAATAGAAAGAATAAGACAAATAGAAAAAAATGCTATAAATAAAATAAGAAAAAGTATAAAAGATATCTATTAATATTTTATGTTTATATAATTATCAAATCTTGATAATTTACTATTAAAAGTTAATTTAATTGATCCTATAGGTCCATTTCTATGTTTTCCTAATATTATTTCAGCTGTTCCTTTAAAATCACTATTTTCATTATATACTTCGTCTCTATATATAAACATTATTAAATCAGCATCTTGTTCTATTGATCCAGATTCTCTTAAATCTGAATTAACAGGTCTTTTATCAGATCTTAATTCTAAACTTCTATTTAATTGAGATAATGCTATTATAGGAATATTTAATTCTTTTGCTAATGATTTTAATGATCTTGATATTTCTGATATTTCTAAAGTTCTATTATTAGATAAAGATGGGATTTTTATTAACTGTAAATAATCTATCATTATTAAACTTAATCCATTATTTTCTCTAAATAATTTTCTTGCTTTTGATCTTAAATCATTTGGAGTTAATATTGAAGAATCATCTATATACATATTATTATTATTTATTAATATATTATATATATTATTCATTTTTACCCAATCATTTTTATCTAACTTTCCAGTTTTAATTTTATATTGATCTATTCTTGACATAGATGATAGTATTTTTATCATTATTTGTTCTCCTGACATTTCTAAACTAAATATTAAAATTGGTTTTTTTTCTATTATAGAAATATTTTCACATAAATTTATTGCAAAAGTTGTTTTACCCATAGATGGTCTTGATGCTATTATTATTAAATCAGATTTTTGTAAACCTAATGTCTTTCTATCTAAATCATGATATCCTGTAGATATTCCTATTATATCTTTTTTAGAATTAATACATATTTTTTTTATATTATTTATTGTATTTTCAAGAACTTTTTTTATATCTTTAGGATTATTATTTGTTTTTGATCTTTTATCTGATAAAAAAAATAATTTAGATTCTACTATATCAATTATATCATCTACATTTTTATCTTTAGGATTAAAACATATGTCTGAAATTTCATTTGAAATAGTTAATATACATCTCATTATAGATTTTTCTCTTATTATATAAGAATATGCTAATATATTTGCTACGCTTGGTATATTTTTTGAAATTTCAGCTAAATATGAAAATCCTCCTATTGAATTTAAAAATTTTTTTTTATTTAATGAATCTGATATTGTTATTAAATCTATAGGATTTCTTGAATCTATTAATAATTTCATTTCATCAAAAATCATTTTATGATTTATATTAAAAAAATCATCACTATCTATTATTTCTATTACAGAAAACCATTTACTATTATCTATCATTAACCCGCCTAATACAGATTGTTCTGCTTCAATAGAATATGGAAATATTTTTATATTTTTAAAATTATTTTTTTCTAAGAATAGTTTATTATTATTTTTTATCATAATTATATTTTAATAAAAATAAAATTATAAATATACCTTATATTATAAAATTAATAATATATAATTATAAAATAATAAAATAAAAATGCCTGAAGTTGGAATTGAACCAACGACACATGGATCTTCAGTCCATTGCTCTACCAACTGAGCTATTCAGGCCTTATATAAAAATTTTAATATTTAATAAATAAATTGTCAATTAAAAAAAATCACTTGAAGTATTAAAAAAATGACCTTATATTATTAATTATATTAAATTTTATTTTTAATTTTTATTTAAGAGAAAAAAAAAATGAAAATACGCCCATTATATGATAAAGTTATTATAAAAAGAAAAGACATAGAATCTAAGTCATCAGGAGGAATAGTTTTAACTGGGTCTTCTAATAAATCTAATAGAGGGGAAGTTATAGCTATAGGCAAAGGTAGAATATTAGATAATGGTGATATAAAACCATTAGATGTAAAAATAGGAGATATAATAATATTTAATGATAGTTATGGAATAAAAACAGAAAAAATAAATAATGAAGAAATTTTAATAATTTCAGAAAGTGATATTTTAGCAGTTGTAGATTTTTAAAAAAAAATTAATAATTATTAAGAGAAAAACATGATAGCTAAAGAAGTAAAATTTGGTAATGACGCTCGTATAAAAATGTTAAGAGGAGTAAACATTTTAGCGGATGCGGTTAAGGTTACATTAGGACCTAAAGGTAGAAATGTTGTATTAGATAAATCATTTGGATCACCATTAATTACAAAAGATGGAGTTTCTGTAGCAAGGGAAATAGAACTAGAAGATAAATTTGAGAATATGGGAGCTCAAATGGTAAAAGAAGTAGCTTCTAAAGCAAATGATGTTGCTGGAGATGGAACGACCACAGCTACTCTTTTAGCGCAGTCTATAGTTAATGAAGGATTGAAAGCAGTTACTGCAGGAATGAATCCTATGGATATAAAAAGAGGTATAGATAAAGCTGTTAGTTATGCTGTTATAGAATTAAAAAATATGTCAATATCATGCTCAGATTTTAAATCTATTGCTCAAGTAGGAACTATATCAGCTAATTCTGATGAAACTGTAGGTAAATTAATATCTGAAGCTATGAGTAGAGTTGGAAAAGAAGGAGTTATAACTGTGGAAGAAGGATCAGGATTACAAGATGAATTAGATGTAGTTGAAGGAATGCAATTTGATAGAGGTTATTTATCACCATATTTTATAAATAAACCTGAATCAGGAACTATAGAATTAGAAAATACTTTTATATTAATAGTTGATAAAAAAATATCAAATATAAGAGAAATTATATCTATACTAGAAAATGTTGCAAAATCTAATAAATCTATATTAATAATAGCAGAAGATGTTGAAGGAGAAGCGTTAGCAACTTTAGTTGTTAATAATATGAGAGGGATAGTTAGAACTGTTGCTGTTAAAGCTCCTGGATTTGGAGATAGAAAAAAATCTATGATGCAAGACATAGCAATATTAACTGGGGGGATATTAGTATCTGAAGAAATAGGAATAGAGTTAGAAAAAATAAATATAAAAGATTTAGGACAAGCTAAAAAAGTTATAATAAGTAAAGATACTACAACTATAATAGATGGATTTGGAGATAAATTATCTATAGATAAAAGAATAAATCAGATAAATAAACAAAAAGAGGAATCAACTTCAGATTATGATAAAGAAAAATTACAAGAAAGAATTGCTAAATTAGCTGGGGGAGTTGCTGTTATAAAAGTTGGGGCTGCAACTGAAGTTGAAATGAAAGAAAAAAAATCTAGAGTTGAAGATGCATTAAATGCTACCAGAGCTGCTGTTGAAGAAGGAGTTGTTCCTGGTGGAGGGGTAGCATTAATTAGAGTTTCTAATAGTATTAGTTCATTAAAAGGAGATAATGAAGATCAAGATGTTGGTATAAAAATTGCAATAAAAGCTATGGAATCACCTTTACGTCAAATAGTTTCTAATACTGGAGAAGAACCATCAATAATAGCAAATAAAATAAAAATGGAAAAAGGTAATTTTGGATATAATGCATATACTGAAAAATATGGAAATATGATAGATATGGGTATATTAGATCCTACTAAAGTTACTAGATCAGCTTTACAATATGCTGCATCAGTTGCTGGATTAATGATAACTACAGAATGTATGATAACAGATATGAATAAAGATGATAAATCATCTGACATAAATAATTCAAATATGCCTCAAAATATGGGAGGAGGTATGATTTAATAAAATTTTTATATAATTTCTAATGAAAAATAGTATTAGAAATATTTTAATAGATAATTTAAATATAGGAGACAAGATAATATATAATGATGAACCTTTTATAGTTATAAAAAATGAATTTATAAAATCAGGTAAAGGTTTATCATTTAACAGAATAAGAATTAAAAATATTATTTCTAATAAAATTTTAGATAAAGTATTTAAATCTAAAGATAATATAAAAAAAGCTTATATTATAGAAAAAAGTTGTTTTTTTCTATATAGAGTTAAAAATATTTTTTTTTTTATTTCATGTGAAGATGAATCTCATATAAAAATAGATATTAATTTAATAAAAAATAAATATATTTTTATATTTAAAAAAATTAATTATAAATTAATTTTTCTTAATAAAATTTTTATAAATATAATAATACCTAAAATTATAAATTTTAAAGTTATAAATATTATTTGTGTAAATAATAATTATGTATTATCTGATTTAGGAAATAACTTAATGATAAAATCTCCACTTTTTATAAAAAGTGGAGATATTATAAGAGTAAATATAGAAAAAAAAGAATATATATCAAAAGTTAAAAATAATTTATAAATTTCTATATTTTTTATAAAAATTTATTATCCCGTTCATAGAAGAGTTATATTCGACTATTTGTTTTTCTGTTATTAAATCTGAATTTATTTTTTTAGTTAATACTTTATTTAATATATTAGTATTATTAATATTATTTAATATTGTTTCTATCTTTTTTTTAATAAAAAAATATATTTTTGTTCTAAATTCATATATAGAATCTAATATACCAATATTAAAAGGATTAATATTTTTTATTATTATAATATTTAATGATTTATCAAAATAGTTTGTATTTTTTATATATTTATTATTAAAAAATGTTATATTTTCTATAATAGAAAATATTTTAGATATATATTCATCTTTTATATTATTTATATATAATAAATAATCAAATGATAAATTTTTATTAAAATAATTATTTTTTATAAAATTATTATTTTTTATTTTATAATTATATTTTTTAATAAAAAAAATACTATTTTTTATATTTGATACTATATATTTATTTTTTTTATTTAAAAAAAACACATTCCATATATCTATTATACCTAATATAAAAGATATATTAGAATTTAAATTATTATATATATAATTTCTAAAATATATAATTCCATATATAAGATCATAAAAAACATTTAAATTAGTATATATTGATATTAATAATCCAATATTTAAATAAAAATTTATATTATTTTTAATATTTTCTATATATTTAAAATTATATATTTTATATTTTAAAAAAATATTAATTATATTACTTTTATTTTTTATAAAAAATAAAGTATTATCTAATATATTAAAATTAAATTTACTATTTAATTTTAATATGTAATTTATATTAATATCTTTTTCTATAAATGCAAAAAATAATGAATTATTTAAATTTATATCATATTTATTTAATATAACATCTATATTATTAATATTAATTTTAAGTAAAATTAAATTTTTCTTTTTATATTTATTTAAAAATTTTATTATATAAAAAAAAAATAAATTATCATCATATATATTTATTAAAAATAAAATTTTTTTTTCATATAAAGAATATTCATATTTTAATTTTAATAAAATATTTATTTTTTTTTTGCTTAAAAACTTACTAAAAATATTTATCTTATCATTACTAATAAAAAATTTATAAATATCTTTATCACTTATTATTAAATTATTTTTTATATTTATTTCATTTTTTATAAATTTATCTATATTAAAATTAATAGATAATTTTATTAATAGTTTTAATATTTCTAAATTTAAAAAATTTCTAGAATAATCTATTAAAATATCATTCTTTAAAAAAGAAAATTTACTAAATCTATCATAGTCATTATTAAATAAATAATTTAAATTATTTTTATTTATTTTTTTAAGATTAATAAATAATTTGTTTATTATATAAATATGTTTTTTATTATTCATTATTAATTAAATTCATAGTTTTATATAATATTAATGTGCTTTTATATTTCCATAATTTTATCATTGATACAAACATTTCAAATGAATCATTTTTATATTCATCAAATGGATCTCTATTAGCATATGATCTTAAATATATACCTTTTTTTATAAAATCTATAAAATTAATATGTTCAGTCCATACAGAATCTAACGTATTTATAAATATAGATATTTTCATATTATCTAATTTTTTTTTATCTATTAATTTTTCAATTAATAATAATTCTTTTTTTATAAAATCAAAAATACTATCTTTTATATCTAATTTTTTATTATTTTCATTTATAATAATATCTATATTAAAATTTTTTTTAAAAAAAAGTTTTAAATCATCTATTTCATTTTTTATATTATTAAACTTATAAAGATTAATTATATATTTTATTGAATCAAATATAAAATTATTTATTATATTAATATTTTTATTAAGTAAACTATTTCTTATAAAATAAAATGTATTTCTTTGTATATTGAATATATCATCATATATAAAAATTTGTTTTCTAATTTCGAAATTATTTTTTTCTATTTTTTTCTGTATATTTGATATTATTTTTGATAATAAAATAGAATTATTTTTTAGATCATCATTTAATTTTAAATTTTTTATTATATCTAAAATATTATTAGGTAACATATTTTTAATTAAATTATCTTCTAAAGATAAATAAAATCTAGACGAGCCAGGGTCTCCCTGTCTACCAGATCTTCCTATTAGTTGATTATCTATTCTTCTAGATTCATGTCTTTCAGTTCCAATAATATGCAATCCTCCAGAATTTATAACTTTAATATTATTTATTTTCCATTCTTCTATATCATCTTTATTTAAATAACATCCTCCTAAAACTATATTAGTTCCTCTTCCAGCCATATTTGTAGCTATTGTTACACTACCAGGCCTTCCTGCGAATGATATAATTTTTGCTTCTAAATTATGATTTTTTGCATTAAGAATTTGATGATTTATATTATTTTCATTTAAATATTTAGATATTAATTCTGATTTTTCAATTGAAATGGTTCCTATTAAAACAGGTCTATTATTTTTTATACATAAAATAACATCATTAATTATTTTTTTTATTTTATCTTTTTCATTTACAAAAAATAAATCTGGTAAATCTTTTCTTATTATAGGTTTATTAGTAGGTATATTAAATATATCTAAATTATATATATATTTAAATTCATCTTTTTCAGTACTAGCTGTTCCAGTCATACCTGATATTTTATTATATAATTTAAAATAACTTTGAAAAGTTATATATGCTAAATTTTTATTTTCACATAAAATATCAACATTTTCTTTAGCTTCTATAAATTGATGTATACTATTAGATAATCTTTTACCAATAGATAATCTTCCAGTATGTTCATCTATTAATATAATTTTTTTGTTTTTTAATATATAATCTACATTTTTATTAAAAAATTTATATGATTTTATTGATGATATTATATATTCTATAAGAATTAAATTCTCATTAATATATAATAAATTACCATATTTTATAAATTTATATTTTATTAATAAATTTTCTATTAAAATAAATCCATCATCTGTAATATCTACAATTTTTTCTTTAAAATTTATTAAAAAATATTTATTATTATTTAATTTATTTATATTTATTAATTCTATAACTAAATTATTTATTTTTAAATATATACTAACATCTATTTTATTTTTTTCAGATATTATTAATGGAACTCTAGCTTCATCTATTAATATAGAATCTATTTCATCTATAATAGCGTAATTCAATTTTCTTTGAACTTTATCATTTAAATCTAAAACTAAATTATCTTTTAAATAATCAAAACAAAATTCATAATTAGTTCCATATGTTATATCTGAATAATATGCATCTTTTTTTTCATAAATAGACATATTTGAAAGATTTATACCTACTTTTAATCCAAGAAAATCAAATAATAATTTATTATATTCAGCATCTCTTTTAGCTAAATATTCATTTACGGTAACTATATGAACTCCATTCCCATCTAATGCATTTAAATATGCAGGCAAAGTTGATGTTAATGTTTTACCTTCACCTGTATACATTTCTGCTATTGCATTATTATGTAATATTAATCCTCCTAATAATTGAACATCAAAATGTTTAATTCCAAAAATTCTTTTACTAGATTCTTTTACTACAGAAAAAGAATCACTTATAAGTTTATTACTATATATATTTTCTCCATTTTTAATTCTATTTTTAAATTCATTAGTTTTATTTTTTAATTCTTTATCTGTTAATTTATTTAATATTTTTTCATTGGAATTTATTAAATTAATAATATTTTTTATATTTCTATACTTTTTAATAAAAATTAAATCAAATATTTTTTTTAAGAACATTTTAATTTTAATCAATAGGGTTTCTTAAAAATGAAGGAATATTTAAATATTCTAAATTATCTGTTAAATTATTATTTTTTAAATTTTTAAAATTATTTTCATTTTTATTTTGCTGTATAAAAGGTTTTTCATTTGAAAAAATATTTTTATTTTTATATATTATATTAATATCTGATATTTTATCTAATTGAATCCCCGTGGCGACTATAGTTACCCTTATCTCATCACTCATACTTGAGTCTAATGATGTTCCTATAACAACAGTTGCTTCTTCAGAAGCAAATTTTCTTATTGAATTTCCTATTAATTCAAATTCATCTAATTTTAAATCAAAATTTGCTGATATATTTATTAAAACTCCTTTTGCTCCAGATAAATCTACATCTTCTAATAATGGACTAGATATTGCTATTTTTGTAGCTTCTTCAGCTCTATTTTCTCCTTTAGAAGATCCTGTTCCTATCATAGCATATCCCATTTCTGACATAACAGTTCTTATATCAGCAAAATCTACATTTATTAATCCTGGTTTTGTAACTAATTCAGATATACCTTGTATTGCATTTCTTAATATATTATTAGCATAACTAAATGCATCTAATAATGAAACGCCTCTATTAAAAGTTTTTAATAATTTATCATTAGGTATAACTATCAATGAATCAACAAATTTAGATAATGATAAAACCCCTTGATTAGCATATAATGATCTTTTTTTACCTTCAAAACTAAAAGGTTTAGTAACTATTGCTACTGTTAATATACCTAAATCTTTAGCTATTTCTGCAATTATAGGAGAAGCTCCTGTACCAGTACCCCCTCCCATCCCTGCTGTTATAAATACCATATCAGATCCTTCTAATATTGATTTTAAAATTTCTTTATCTTCTTCAGCTGCATTTTTACCAATTTCTGGATTAGATCCAGCCCCTAATCCTTTAGTTATATTTTTACCTATTTGTATTTTTTTATCTATTGATATTTTTCTTAATGCCTGAGCATCAGTATTAACAGCAAAAAAATTAACTCCACTAATATATTCTTTAGACATATATTCTATAGCATTATTTCCTCCACCACCAATACCTATAACTTTTATTACAGCATCATTTAATGATTCTAAATCATTACTGCTCATAAAATCACCTTAAAATTATTACACTATTAAATTATTTTTTTTAAAAATTTCTCACATTTTTTTATTAAAATTTTAGTTATAGAATTACTATAATCAGGTTTATTTAAATTATTACATAATTTTCCATAATGCAATAAACCTACAGAAGTAGAATAATCTGGTAATTGAACATAATCAGTTAATCCAACTATATTTTGAGGATATCCTATCCTAACTTCTTTTTTAAAAATTTTATATGCACAACTTAATATACCATCTATTTTTGATGAACCACCTGTAATAACTATACCTGCACTTAAAAAATATTTATATTTTCCTCTTATTAATTTATTTTGTAAATTAATAATTTCATTATTTATTAAATTAAACAATTCTATATATCTTGATTTTATAACTTTATATAATTCTTTTTTTTTTATTGATTTCTTTATATTTAAATCATTAAAATTAGGTATATTAACTGTATCATCATTATTAGATGATAATTCTGATAAAGTACCATATTTAAATTTTAATAAATCAGCGTATGAAGATGATATATTAAATGCATATGATATATCATTAGTGACTAAATTTCCTGCATATGGTATAACTTTTATTAAACGTAATATACCATCTATATATATTATTATATCTATTGTCTCTCCACCCATATCTATTAAACATACTCCAAGTTTTTTTTCATCATTCGTTAATACTGAATAACTAGATGATAAACCAGAATATATTAACTTATCCACTTTTATATTACATCTTTCAACTATTCTAACTAAATTTTTTATAGTATCATTACTACATGTTATTAAATTAGCTATTACTTTTAATTTTATTCCAGATAACCCTATTGGGTTTATTATTCCATATTTTTTATCTATTATATATTCTTGAGGAATTATATGTATTATTTTATGATGATCTTTTAATTTAACTAAACTGGCATTTTTAATTACATTATTAATATCATTTTGTGTTATATCACTATTTTCATTTAATGTAATTAATCCAGTTTCATTTTGAAAATTTATATCTTTTCCTGATATAGATAAATATACTGAAGATATTTTATAATCAGACATTAATTCAGCTTGATTTATTGAATTTTTTATTGAATTTGTTACTGATTCTAAATCTACTATATTACCTTTATCTATTCCATTTGATTTACATCTCCCAATTCCTATTATATTTATAGTATTATCAACTAAAATTTCTCCTATTAAAGATATTATTTTTGATGAACTTATTTCTAGACTTACAACTAAATTTTTTAATTTTGAATCTTTTTTAATCATTTTTTTTAAATTTTACTTAAATTAAATTTTAATAAAATTTAAATCCATTTTATTGAAAATCCATTTTTATATCTTAAATCTATATATTCTATACTTTTATTTAATAATTTAGATTCATTAATAATTAAATTATAAAAAGTAACAAATCTATTTAATCTATTAATAATGTTTTTTTTTCCCAATTTTAAAATTATATTATTTTTAGTTTTAATAGACCATGAATTATTTTTACTAATTTTTATATAATTAATATTTAATTTAATACTAAGTAATTTATTTTCTATTTTAATAAAATTATTTATTTTTTTTATATCTATATAATTAGATATTAATATTGGTATATTATCTATATTTTTTAATATACTGAATATATTTAAATTTTTATCGATAAATAAATTACTATAATTTAATCTAATTAATGGGTTATATTCTAATATATTTACATATAATGTGTTAGGATATTTTTTTTTTATTATTATTTTTTTTATACAATAAATTTTTTCTATTTTTTTTTTTATATTTAATATATCTAAATTTATAAAATTATATTTAATATTTAAATCTAAAATATTATTTATATATGAATTTTCTATAAAATTTAAATTATTAATTTCTAGTATAAATATGTATTTTTTATTTAATAAAATATTAATTTTTTTAAAAAAAAAAAATATAATAAAAAAATTAAATATTAATAATAAAAATATACTTATTTTTCTAAAAATAATATTATTATTTTTATTTTTTATATAAAAAAAATTATCCATAAATATTATTAAATACTATTAATTATATTATTTATTGAACCCGCGCCTTGTATTAAAAATACATCATTTTTTAATAAAATTTTATTTAATATATATAAAATTTCATTATTATTTATATAATATACAATATTACTATTTTTTTTTTTTATATTTATATATAAATCATAACTACTAATATTAAATGTATTTGATTCTTCTGCTGAAAATATATCTACTAATATTAAAATATCAACTTTTAATAAAACATTAATAAAATCACTAAATAAATCATATGTTCTTGTATATCTATGAGGTTGAAAAATCATAATTAATCTTCTATTTAAAAATATATTTCTAATATTATTTATTATACTTAGTATTTCATTAGGATGATGACCATAATCACTTATTATATCTATATTATTTAAATTTTTATTATTTATTTTTTCTATTATTTTTTTATCTTTAATTATTTCAAATCTTCTATTTATACCTTTAAATTCTCTTAAAGATTTAAGTATAATATCTATATCTATATTTTCTATTAATGATAAAGATATAGCAGCTACTGAATTTAATATATTAAATTTACCAGAAATGTTATTTAATATAACTTCAATACTATAATTACATAAATTATTTTTTAATATAAATGAACTATAATTTAAATCTAATTTATTTATTTTTTCTATTTGAATATCAGATTTTTTATCAAATCCATATGTTATAAAATTAGATTTTACTTTATTTAAAATATTCTTTATATTTATATCATCTATACATAATATTGATTTTCCATAAAATGGTATATTATTTATAAATCTTAAAAATGATTTCAATATATTATTAAAATTATTTTCATAATTTCTTATATGATCATTATCAATATTAGTTACTATTAATGATATTGGATTTAAGTATAAAAATGATAAATCGCTTTCATCTGACTCTAATATAAAATAATTACTTTTTCCCAAATTTATATTTTCATTATTTTTTAAATATCCCCCATTCAAAAATGTTACATCTATTTTATTTTTAATAAAAATATCTATTAATATTGACGTTGTAGTAGTTTTACCATGAGATCCTGATATAGATATACCATGCCTATATCTCATAATTTCTTTTAAAATTTCACCTCTATTTATTATAGGTATATTTAATCTTTTTGATTCTAATATTTCAATATTATCTTGTTTTATTGAATTAGATGGTACTACTATATCTATAGTATTAGATATATTATTTTTATTATGATAATTTATATTAATTCCTAATTTTATTAACTTATCTGTTATATAATTATTTGATATATCAGAACCGCTTATATTATATCCTTCCTTATATAAAATTTCTGCTATACCTCCAATCCCTATCCCTCCTATTCCAATAAAATGTATATTTTTTATATTTTTTAAAATAGTTTTATTCATATTAGTGATTTTATCTCATTTATAATATTATTATTTGGATTTCCAATATTTATATATTTAAATTTTCTATGCATAGAAAGTAATTTATTATTTTCTATTAAATTTAATATATATTTATATATTAAATTTATATTAAAATCATTTTGATTAAAAATTTTAGCAACTCCTATCTCTTCTAATTTTAATGCATTAAAATATTGATGATTATCTTTACTATTAAGCGGTATAAATATTGCTGGTAATTTAGCATAAATTATCTCACTTACTATTAAAGCACCAGATCTACTTATTATAATATCAGCCCATTTATATGAATAATAAATGTTATATATAAATTCATCTATAGAATATAAATATTTGCATATATTTAAATATTTATATTTTTCTATTATTTTAAATTTATTACCTATACCTACTTGATGCCATATATTAACTGAATTTGATAATTTATTAATTAATAAAGGTATATTTTCATTTATAAAATTTGAACCTTTACTTCCTCCAATTACTAATATATTTATTTTTTTTTTTTTTATTAAATATTTATTATAAGAACATTTTATATTTAAAATATCATTATTTATTGGATTTCCAGTAATAATATATTTTTTATCATTATAATCAATCCCTTTTAATAATTTATTAGCAAATCCTTTTAAAATATAATTAGTAGTTCCTAATATAGAATTCTGTTCATGTATTATTATAGGTATATTAAATATATAACCTGATATACATACTGGTAATGATATATAATTACCCATACCTAATATAATATCAGGTTTTATTTTTAATATTATTAAAATTGATTCAAATATTGATATTAATAAATTTATTGGAAAAAATATTTTATTAATTATAGATAATTTTCTAAAATTTTTTATAGATATCTTTTCTTTTTTTATTTTAATATTAATATTCATATTTAAAAAAACTATTCCATCATCATTATATATCCAAAATACATCAAAATTTTGTTTTAATAACTCATTAGCTATTATTAAACCAGAAAATATATGTCCTCCACTTCCATTAGTAGTTATAATTATTTTTTTTTTCATTTTTATTTATAACTTGAAATTTACTTTTTAATTTATTTTCAAAATCTATTCTTATTAAAATAAATATAGATATAGAAGTAATTAATAAACTAGAACCTCCATAACTTATAAGTGGTAAAGTTATACCTTTAGTTGGTATTATACCTATTGCTGTTCCTATATTCATATTAGTTTGTATATTTATCCATATCCCTATAGAATAAGATATTATACTTTCAAATATATTATTAAGTCTAATTGATTCATTACCTATACGTATAGCTTTAATAGATATAAAAAATATTAATAGTATTATAGTTAATGAAAATAAATATCCGAATTCTTCAGATATTATTGAAAATATAAAATCATTATAAGATTCAGGTAAATAATTCATTTTTTGTATAGAATTACCTAAACCCCTGCCGAATATCCCACCTCTTCCATATGAAATAAAAGATTGAATTAATTGATAACCACTATTAAATGGATCTTTCCATGGATTTAAAAATGCTATTAATCTAATTAATATATATTTTTTATTTAAAATTTTTTTTATAAAAAAAGAAAATACAAGTAATATATAAAATATACGTTTTATATTTATATTCAATATTATAAGTACACTTAATATAGTTAATAATAATATTAAAAATGTACCTATATCAGGTTGAAATAATAATAATAATAATATAATAAAAAAAAATAAAAAAAAGTATTCTATTTTACATAATTTATTATCTTCACCTTTAATATAATTAGATAAACAACTGGAAAAATAATTTATTAACGTAAATTTTATTAATTCTGAAGGTTGTATTGTTAATATTCCTAATTTTATCCATCTTCTAGAGCCGTTTATTTTTTTACCTAAAATCAAAGATATTAATAATAATACTAAATTTAATAATAAAATATGAAACGAATAATAATTCCATATTTTAATAGGTAAATTTAGTATTATAGGAGATAATATAAATATTAATAATATTATTAATATAGTTTTTTTTACAAAAAATAAAATATCTTTAGATAATTTATATCCATAAGGCATAGATGATGATATTATCATTATAAATCCAAAAGATATTAAAAATAAAAATATATTAAATAGTTTTTTATCATATAAATTATTATTATTTTTTATATAAAACATATTTATTAATTAATGCTATTTACTAATGAAATGAATTCATCCCCTCTCTGTTCAAAACCTCTTTCTTTATATTGATCTAATGAAGAACAGCCAGGAGAAAATAACACTACATCTCCAGATTTAGTATTTTTTATTAAAAAATTAAATAATTCTTTTAAAGTTTCGAATAAAAATGATTTTTCAGGAATAAAATTATATATATATTCTCCATCTTTTCCAAAACAATATATTTTTATATTTTTTAAACTATCTAGATATTTCATTAAATCAGAAAAATCTAATGATTTTTTATCTCCACCTATTATAAGATGTAATGTTTTATAATTAATTATATTTTTAACTGCTATATATGTACTATCTACATTAGTAGATTTAGAATCATTTATCCATTCTATATTATTTTTATTACTTATAGTTTGAAACCTATGATTTAAACCTTTAAATTCTTTTAATACAGATATTTGAGATTCTCTACTAATACCAATTGTATCTGTTATTGATATAGAAGATAAAGAATTTATATAATTATGCATTCCATTAATTTTTATATCTGAACAATTAATTATATTTTCATCTTTATTAAATAAGAATTTATTATTATTTATATTTTTTATAAAATAATCTCCTTTATTTTGTCCAAAACTTATATATTTAGAATTATTAAATTTAATTAATGGATAAGTATTAATATCATCAATATTAAATATACAATTAGATGAATTTTCAAATATTTTTAATTTTATATTTTTATATTCTTCAAAATTATTATGTCTATCTAAATGATCTTGAGTAATATTTAATATTGATGATGTTTTTGTTTTAAATATATTACTTATATTTTCTAATTGAAAACTAGACATTTCTAAAACATAATAATCATATTTTTTATTTAATAAAGATAATACTGGAGTTCCTATATTACCTCCTAAAGCTACATTTAATCCATGTTTTTTTAACATATAATAAACTAAATTTACAACTGTACTTTTACCATTAGTACCTGTTACAGCTATTAAATTACTTAATGGACTTATTTCTTTACAAAATATATCTATATCACTTAATATTTCTATATCTAATTTTCTCGCTATATTTAATTTATCCAATTTTATATTTATACCTGGACTTATAACTAATAAATCAGAACTTTTTATTATATTATCAATCTCATTATTATTTTCTCCTAAAAATACATCTATATCTCTTGTTACAAAATCTATATATCTTGGATTATTTTTAAAATCTATAACTCTTATATTAGATTTTTTATTTTTAAAAAAATCTATTAATGATAACCCAGTTCTTCCTAATCCAAATATAGTTACTTTTTTATTTTTATATGTATTTTTCATTTTACTTTTTCATTATTGCTAATATTGATATTATAAATAATATAAATGATAATATCCAAAATCTAAATGATATTTTAGATTCATGAATACCTTTTAATTCAAAATGATGATGTATAGGTGACATAAGAAATATTCTTTTTTTGTTAAAATATTTATAAGTAAATACTTGTATTATCACAGATAAAGATTCTATTATTAATAATAAACCTGATATTAATAATAAAAGCTCTTTTCTAAATATTATATGTATTAATCCTATTAAATATCCTATAGATAACGATCCAACATCACCTAAAAAAATTTCAGAAGGGTATGAATTATACCATAAAAATCCTATTATTGACCCTATAGTTATTGAACATATAGTATATATGTTATTATTAGGTATATGTATTATATTAAAATATTTAGATAAATATAAATTTTCTGATATAAATGATATTATAATTAATAATGTTAATATAAATATTGATATTACAGATATTAATCCATCTAATCCATCTGTTAAATTTACTGAATTTATACTTCCTAGTAATGTAAAAAAAGATATTAAATAATATATGAATTTATTTATATTTACATATTTTTTTTTATAGAAAGGTATAAATATTACTTTTTTATTTATTTTTAATTTATTTATTATTATATAATATAATACTATTTGAAATAGTAATTTATATCTAGGATAAATACCATCTTTTTTATTTAAAATCTTTATAACATCATCTATTAATCCTAAAATCGAGTTTAATAAACAACTTATTATAATATATAATATATTTTTATTAATTTTAGTATAAAATAATAAATTTATTAAAATAGATGTAATTATAGATATCCCTCCCATAGTTGGGGTATTTTTTTTTATATAATGACTTTTTGGTCCTTCATATCTTATATATTGAAAAAATTTTTTTTTATTTAATATAAATTTAATAAATTTAACTAATATTAAAGATGTAAAAAAAGAAGTTAAAATACTAAATAATATTTTAGTTATATTCTTATACATTTTATTTTATTTAAATAAAAATAATATATTATTTACTAATTCATCTAAGAGATTAGTTCTTGATCCTTTTATTAAAATTGATATATATTTATGTTCATTAAATATATTTTTTATACTATTAAATAGATCTTTTTTATCATAGAAATGATTTTTACCATTAGTTATAAATTTAGACAATTTACCAAAACTAAAAATTTTATTTATATTATAATTATTATTTTTAATATTTAATTTTATATCTATATGATATTTAATTTCATCACATCCTAGTTCATTTAAATCACCTATAACAAAAATTTTATATCCAGGCATTTTTTCTAATACTTTTATAGCAGTATATATAGATCCCATATTTGCGTTATAACTATCATCTATTAATATTATCTCATTATTTCTTAAAAAATATGGATATAATCTTCCTATAACACCATTAAAATTTTTTATTCCATTATATATACATTCTAAATTTATTCCAGAAATTATAGATAATGAACTTGCTGCTAATATATTATATATATTATGGATTCCTAATATATTAAATTCAATTATTTTATTTCCAATAGGAGTATTTAAAACAAAATTTGATTTAAATTTATTTAAATTTATATTACTTGCATAAAAATCTACATTCTTATTATAATTTAATGAAAAAAATAATGGTGATTTACCTATATTAATATTTAGATATTTCCAATTATCCCAATTATTATTATCATAATTAAGTAATATTCTTCCATTATTTTTTAATCCATAAAAAATTTCTCCTTTTGAGTTTGATAGAATTTCAAATGTTTTAAAAAATTTTAAGTGTGATATATATAAATTATTTATTAATATTAAATCTGGATTTATTATTTTTATTGATTCATAAATTTCATATGGAGTATTAGCTCCTACTTCTATAATTACATATTTATCAGTTTTTTTAATATTTAATATTGTTAATATAACACCTATATTATTATTATTATTTTTATATGTATAAGTTATATTATTTGAATAATTATTTATTATATTATATAAAATTTCTTTAACAGTAGTTTTGCCACAAGATCCAGTTATAGATATAAAAAATGATTTTGAAATTTTCCTTATATAAGATGCAATATTTTTTAATGCTAAATATGTATCTTTAACTATTATTTGAGGAATATTTATATTTTTTACAAATTTAGATACTATTATTGATTTAGCGCCATTTTTTATTGAATCTTGTATAAATTCATGACCATCAAAATTTTTACCTTTAAAAGCTATAAATATACAATTATTTTTTATTTCTCTAGAATTAATTGAATATGTTAATATTAATATATTTTTATTACAATTTAATAATTCACCATTCACTATTTCAGATATTTTATATAAATTTAATTCAAACATTTTACTATTTTTTTAACTAAATGAATATCAGAATAAAATATTTTTTTATTTTTTATTATTTGATAATCTTCATGACCTTTTCCTAATATTAAAATAATATCATTTTTATAAGAATTTTTTATTGAATATCTTATAGCATCTTCTCTATCTAATATAACTTTGTAATTAGATTTATTAAATCCTTTTTTTATATCATTAACTATATTATTAATTTCTTCATTTCTTGGATTATCAGTAGTTATAATAGAAAAATTTGAGTATTTATTTACTATTTTAGCCATTATTTTTCTTTTTTTTTTATCTTTTTCTCCCCCGCATCCAAATATGCACCATAAATTATTTATACATCTATTTTTAATTGATTTTAAAACTTTATTAAAAGAATCTGGAGTATGTGCATAATCTACTATAATTTCTACATCATTATATTTTGTAGAGTTTAATCTTCCACATGGAAGTTTTAAAAAATTTACTAATTTTAATGTATTTTCCATTGGGAATTTAAAAAAATTTAGTATAAGTAATGAAATTAGTAAATTATTTATATTAAAGATTTCACAAAATTTACTATCTAGTTTATAAATATTAGAATCTTTTTCAAATATAATTATACTATTTTCTTTAAAAATTTTTATATTAATAATTTTTAATACTTTTTCTTTAAATACATTTTTATTATATGTTAATATATAACATTTATCTTTAAGTAAATTATATAAATATTTTCCAAATTCATTATCATAATTTATTATAGAAAAATTTACATTATGATCTTTAAATAATTTAAGTTTGGATTCTTTATAATTTTTCATATTTTTATGAAAATCCAAATGTTCATGTGATATATTTGTAAATACAGCTAATTTTATATTTAAATTTTTTATTCTGTTTTGATATAAACTATGAGATGAAGCTTCTATTAATATAAATTCATTTTTTTCTTTTACTTTATTATATATTTCTTTATATATATCAAATGGAGAATCTGTTGTACATTCAGTTTTTATTAAATTATCATATTTTCCATTCCCTAATGTTCCTATTAATGAACAATTTTTATTTAAAAGTTTTAATAACTGTGATGTTAAAAATGTTATAGTGGTTTTTCCATTTGTGCCAGTTATACATATTATATTAGTTTTTTTACATGGATTATTATAAAACAATCCAGCTATTTCAGATAAATTATTTCTTAATAAATAAAATAAAACTATACATATATTATTAATAAAATTTATTTTATTATGTAAATTTATATCATCAGTTTCTGATATTATTATAGATGCTCCTTTTGATATAGCTTTATTTATATATTTTCTACCATCATTTTTATACCCTATAACAGCAAAAAATGCACAATTAAAATTAACTAATCTACTATCTAACACTATATTTGATATTAAAATGTCAGGAATTCTATTATCTATCCATTTACTTAGTAATTTTCTTATTCTAAAATTTTTCATATTAAATATTTAATCTTAAAGCTTCTTTCATTATTTCTTTAAATATAGGAGCTGCAACTAATCCTCCATAATATTCTTTAAATCCTGGATCATCTAACATTACTAATAAAGAAAATTTTGGATCATCAATTGGAGCAATACCTGCAATATATGAAATATATTTATTAACATATTTTTTATTAACTATTTTTTTAACAGTTCCTGTTTTTACAGCTATTTTATATCCTTCAATTAAAGCCCTAGTTGCGCTTCCTCCTTTATACGTTGTTTTTTCCATCATATTTATTATTTTTTTAACTATTTTTTTTTCAAAAATTGGTTTTTCTTTTATATTATTATTATTTCTTTTTAATATAGTAATAGGTTTATAATTTCCAAAATTACCTATAATAGAATAAATTTTAGATATTTGTATTGGTGTTAACATTAATCCATATCCATATGATAATATTATTTTTTCTATTTTACTAAAATTTCTTTTTTTGGGTAAAAATCCTTTATTTTCTCCTATTAGCTCTATATTTGTTAATTGACCTACTCCAAAATTTTTATAACAATCAACTATTAATTTAAAAGGTATAGATAATGCTATTCTAGATATACCTGTATTACTAGATTTTGAAAGTATATTAGACATTGATAATTCATTACTTTTAAAAGAATCTTTTATTTCATAACCATTTACATTGTATGGAGTTGTATCAATTTTTATATTTTCATTAATTCCATATTTTAATGCAGTTAATAATACTAATGGTTTTATTATAGACCCAGGTTCAAATAAATCAGTTATTGATCTATTTCTTACAAAATTAGTATTAAATTTTCTATTATTGGGATCAAAAGATGGATAGTTAACCATTGCCAATATTTCACCAGTTTTAATATTAGTTAATATTATAATTCCATATTTAGATTTATTTGATAATATATATTCATGCATTTTATTAAATGCAAATGATTGTATTTTTTCATCTATACTTAATACTATATCTTTATTTATGAAATTATTATATTTATTTTTATATTCTATAATATTTCCAAATTTGTCTTTATGAAAAAAATTTTTATTATAGTTATTTAATATATTATTAAATTTTTTTTCAATCCCTTCTATTCCTATATTATCTATATCAGTTAATCCAACTATGTTTGATGTAAATTCTTTATATGGATAATATCTTATATATTCATTTTTTATATATAATTCCTTTATATTTAATTTTATTATAGATTGTATTAACTTATCATTATTTACATTTTTTAGTAAACATAAAAATTTTTTATTTGAATTTTTATTTATTATTCTAATTAATTTATTAAAATTCAATGATAATAAATTTGAAAGTTTAAATATTTTTTTTTTTAATGCATCTGTTTTAATATTTTTATTTAATAAATATGAATTAATATATATAGATTTAGTTAATACGCTTACCGCTAATACTTTATTATTTCTATCATATATTATTCCTCTTGGTAATATTTTTTCATATTTTCTATATGAAATAGAATTTCCTTTATTATTTAAAAATTTATTATTAAATATTTGTAAGAATGTTATTCTAGAAATAATAATAATTAAATTAACTATTATTATCAATAAAATTATAATTTTATTATCTTCATTCATTATTTTAATATTTTAATATTATTATTGTTAATATAGTTCATATTTAGTATATTTATAGATATCTTTTCTATTCTATTTCTATTTAAAAGTATAGACTTTTTTGTTTTTAATTTATTAAAATTTATTATTAAATTAAAATTTTTATCTATCAATTCTTTTTTTATATTATTTAATTTTTTTACTTTTAAATTAGTATTTAAAATTAAAACAGATATAAATATAAAATATATTATTAATAATATTGTTTTGTTACATAAATCTTTAAGAATTATTAAAAATAAATTATTTTTCATATTATGAAATTAAATTTTTTTAAAAATTCTTAATATTGCGCTTCTAGACGAAATATTATTATTAATTTCTTCTTTTGAAGGTTTTATTTTTTTTATCATTTTAATATTATTAAATTTTTTATTAAATATATTATATTCATTATTATTAAATGGAATTTTTTTTAAAAAATCATTTTCTATATTTTTAAATTTATTTTTTATTATTCTACCTTCTAATGAATTAAAACTTATTATTAATAAAATCCCATTTTTTGATAAAAAATTATTAATATTGTTTAATATATTATTTAATTCATAAAATTCATTATTTATATATATCCTTATAGCTTGAAATGATTTTGTAGCAGGATGAATTCTAGTTCTTTTATTTCTTTTAATATAAGAAATTATATTAGCTAAATCTTTTGTGCTATTAAAAAAAATATTTTTATTTCTTCTTTTTATTATTTCTGTTGCTATTTTTTTTGCATATTTCTCTTCACCAAAATTTTTTAATACATATGTTATATTATTAATTGATGCCTTTTTTAACCATGAATAAGCACTTATTCCATAAGAATCATTTATTCTCATATCTATTTTTTCATCTTTCATAAAAGAAAATCCTTTTCCTGAATTTTTTATTTGATACATAGATAATCCAAGATCTATTAGTATACAATTTATTTTTCCTAAAATTTTTTTTTTGTAAAGAATATTATATAATTCTGAAAAGCTACAATTTATAAATTCAAATCTATTATCATTAATTTTTTTTGATAATTTTAATGACATATAATCTTTATCTATTGATATCAATTTACTATCATTGCTTATATTTTTTAATATTTCATTTGTATGACCTCCTGTTCCAAATGTTGCGTCTAAATATATACTATTATTTTTTATATTTAAATTATCTATTACTTCATTAACCATTACTGGATTATGTAATTTATTCATTTAATTTCTAAATATTATTCTTCCTTTGCTTAAATCATATGGAGTTATTTCTACAGTAACTTTATCTCCTATTAATATTTTTATAAAATTTTTTCTTATTTTTCCTGATATATAAGCTATTATTATATTTCCATTTTCTAATTTAACTTTAAATTTCATATTAGGTAATGTATTTATAACTATTCCTTTCATTTCTATATTATTCTTCATTCTTTTACTGTTATTTATTTAATAAATAATATATAATATTTTATATATTTTATTAATTTTTTTTTATATTATAGTGTTAAATTTTATATATAAATTATTTATTTTATATTTATTTTTAATAATATTTAGTTATAATTATAATGATTCTAGTTTATTAACATTTAATAATAATAAAATACTAAATTTTGGAGGAAAAATAGGATCAAATATTTCAGATATATTATTTTTAATATTTGGTTTTCCTATGTATATTATACCTTTAATATTATTTTTTTATCCAAAGTATAATAATAATAAATTTGATTTTTTTTATAAATTATTAATTAAAATTTTTGGTAATATTTTATTATTAATTTCTTCTTGTTTATTATCTGAAATTTTATTTAGTTCATATAATAAAATTAGATCAGGAGGGATTATAGGATATATGATATTAGATTTACATAAAAAATATTATTTTAATAATATTTTTTATATTTCTGAATTATATATAATATTATTAATAATTAGTATTAAATTAACATTTAAATAATTTTAATTAAAATGAAAAGTATAAAAATTACTGTAGTTACTTTATTAATTTTAGTACTTCTTAATGATATTTATGTTGCCTATGCATCAGATGATGCTATTTTAAGAAATAGAATATTTAAAATAGATAATTTTAAATCTGAATTTAATCAATTTATAAACAAAAATAATAATGATATAAATATAGGAAGTGGTTACTTATATATAAAAAGACCAAATATGTTTAAATTTCATGTAATTAGACCAATTGAAAGTATAGTAGTAACTGATGGAGTAGAAATATTATTTTATAATCCTTCTATGAATATAGCAATAAAAAGAGAATTATTTGATATAAATAATGTAATTTTAGAAATACTATTAAATAGTAGTTCTAATTTTTGGAAAAATTTTAGAATTTTTAGAGATAAGGATACATTTTTTATATTTCCTAAAAATAAAATAAAATATAATAATTTTATTATAAATATAGATAAAGAAGGCGTTATAAATGAATTTAAAATTTTTTTAAGTAAAAAAAAATATATTAATTTTGTTTTAAAAAATCATGATTATGATGAATTATCAGATAAATTGTTTGATTTATCATTACCAGAGAATGTTATAATTGATTAATATTTAAGAATTTTGAATGATAGATTATAAATTAATTTTAAATAGTTGTAATTATATTTTAGAAAATTTAAAAAAAAGAAATTTTAATTTAAATATAAAATTTTTTAAAAATTTTTTTTTAAATAAAAAAAATATACAAATTAATATAGAAAATTTAAGAAAAAAAAAAAATATTCTTTCAGAAGAAATAAGAATATTAAAAAATGAAAATAAAAATATAGAATTTTTAATAAAAAAATCTATAGAAATAGGAAAAATATTATCTAAATTAAAAATTAAGTTTATAGAAATTAATAATAAATTAAATGAATTTTTACTTAAAATACCTAATTTAATAGATAATGATGTTCCAATAGATATATATGGAAATAAAAATGTTGAAATATATAAATATGGATATATAAAAAATTTTAATTTTGTTATAAAAGATCATATTTCTTTAGGATATATTAATAATGGTTTAGATTTTAAATCATCTTTAAATATATCAGGATTAAAAACTGTAGTATTAAAAGATAATATTGCTCTAATGAATAGAGCTTTAATTAACTTTATGTTAGATGTTCATAATAAAAATGGATATAAAGAAATATATGTTCCATTAATTTCTAATATTAAATCATTATATGGATCTGGTCAACTTCCTAAATTTAATAAAGATATTTTTTATATAAAAAATAACTCAGAATCAGATAAAGCTTTAATACCTACATCAGAAGTGCAATTAATTAATTTATTTAGAAATAAAAATATAAATTTTAAAGATTTGCCTATCAAATTAGTATCATATAGTCAATGTTTTAGATCAGAATATGGATATTATGGTAAAAATAAAAAAGGATTAATAAGATTAAATCAATTTGACAAAGTAGAATTAATACAAATAGTTGATCCTAACAATTCTGATAATGCATTAGAAGAAATAACTAATGATGCAGAAAATATACTAAAATTACTAGAAATTCCATATAGAAGAATATTATTATGTTCAGGTGATACTCCATTTAATTCATGTAAAACATATGATATTGAAGCGTGGTTTCCTTATAATAATTCATATATAGAAGTTTCTTCTTGTTCAAATACAAAAGATTTTCAATCTAGAAGAATATCATTAAAATATAAAAAAAATAATAAAAAAGAATTTTTACATATTTTAAATGCATCTGGATTAGCAGTAAATAGAACTTTAGCTTCTATTATAGAAAATTATCAAGAAAATAATAATAAAATTAGAATTCCAAATGTATTAATACCATATCTTAATAAGATATATATATAATTATAAAATTTTAAATAAAATGTAATATTATGAATAATATTTTAACTATTAATCCTATTAATGAAATTTATGGTTCTGTAAACTTACCAGGATCAAAAAGTATATCAAATAGAGCATTGTTAATATCAGCTCTTACAAATGAAAAAACAATATTATCTAATATATTAGATAGCGATGATGTTAATTATATGATTTCATCATTAAAAATATTAGGAATAAAAATAAATAAAGTAAGTAGTAATAAAATTGAGATATATGGAAATAAAGAATCTATTATAAATAAAAAAAATGTAGAATTATTTATAGGTAATTCAGGAACTACAATTAGATTTTTAACATCTATATTATCTTTAGGAATAAATAATAATATAACTATAACTGGGAATAATAGAATGAAAGAAAGACCAATAGGAGATTTGGTTGAATCATTACGAATGGGGGGGGCGAATATAAAATTTTTAGAAAATAAAAATTTTCCTCCAATTAATATAAATGGTGGATATTCAGGAGGTTTAATAACTATAAATGGTAATATATCTAGTCAATTTTTAACATCATTATTAATAGTTTCTCCATTAGCTTATAATGATAGTTTAATAAAAATAAATAATAATTTAGTTTCTAAACCATATATTAATATAACTTTATCTATAATGAAATCTTTTGGAATAAATATTATAAATAAAGATTATAAAGAATTTTACATAAAAGGAAAATCTAACTATATATCACCAAAAGAATATTATATAGAAGGAGATGCAACAAGTGCATCTTATTTTTTAGCAGCTGGTGCTATAAAATCAGGACCTGTTAAAGTTTTTGGTGTAGGATCAAAAAGTATACAAGGTGATATAAATTTTACTAATTTAATAAGTAAAATGGGAGGTGATATAAAATTTGGTGATAATTTTATAGAATCTTATAATAGTTCTAAACTATTAAAAAATATAGATGCAGATGTAAATGATATACCTGATTCTGCTATGACAGCAGTTATTTTATCTTTATTTGTTAATGATAAAAAAATATCTATTTTTAGAAATATTTATAATTGGAGATTAAAAGAAACAGATAGATTATCTGCTATGTCCAATGAATTAAAAAAAATAGGCGCTGAAATTATAGAAGGTAAAGATTTTATATCTATAAAACCTCCTAATAAATTTAGATATGCAAATATAGATACATATGATGATCATAGAATAGCAATGTGTTTTTCTTTAATACCTTTATCTGGCATTAAAATTGATATAATGAATCCTGATTGTGTAAATAAAACATTTCCTAATTATTTTGAATGTTTAAAATCAATTATACATTAAAAATTAAAATTAAATAATAAAATGAAAGAATCTTTTATTTCTATATTTAATAAATATAAAAGTAATAATAAATTTAAATGTGGAGATTTAATTAAATGTAAAATATTATCTATAAATAAAAATTATATAATGGTTGATTCTAATTTAAAATCTGAATCTTTTATAGATATAAAAGAATTTTATGATGAAGATGATAATATAGAAGTTAATTTAAATGATGAAGTTAATTTTCTATTAGAAAGTATAGATAATGGAAAGGGAGAAACTGTTCTATCAAGATCTAAAGCAAAATTACACGAAACATGGTTATTATTAGATAATATATATAAAAATAATTTATCAATAAAAGGATATGTAAATGAAAAAGTTAGAGGAGGTTTTACAGTAAAAATATTTAATAAAGATATAAATGCGTTTTTACCTGGATCATTAGTAGGAATAAATTTCTTTAAAGAATTTGAATTTAATAAAAATAATAAAGTAGAATTTAAATTAATCAAAATAGACAAAAGTAATAGTAATATAGTTCTTTCTAGAAAAGCTATATTAGATTTAGAAAATAATAATGAAAGATTAAATGTAATAAAATCATTAAAAATAAATGATATATTAAAAGGAGTTGTTAAAAATATAACTGATTATGGAGCTTTTATAGATTTAGGTAAAATAGATGGATTATTACATATAACTGATATATCATGGAAAAGAATTAAACATCCATCTGATGTATTAAAAATTGGAGAAGAGATAAGTATTAAAATATTAAAATTTGATTTTGAAAAATTAAGAATATCTTTAGGATTAAAACAATTAACAGAAGATCCATGGGATAACTTATTAAATAAATACCCTGTTGGATATAAATTTAAAGGTAATGTTACTAATTTAGTAGATTATGGATGCTTTGTTGAAATAGAGGATGGGATAGAAGGATTAGTTCATACTTCAGAAATGAGTTGGAAAAATAAAAATTTAAATCCTTATAAATTTGTAAAAATAGGAGATAAAGTAGATGTAACTATATTAAATATTGATACTAAATTAAGAAGAATATCTATGGGTATGAAACAATGTAGTATAAATCCATGGGAAACATTTATTAATAAATATAAAATATCTGATAAAGTATATTGTATAATAAAATCTATAACAGATTTTGGAATATTTGTAGAAGTTTGTGATGATAAAATAGATGGTTTAATACATATAACAGATATTTCATGGAATGATGTATCTATAGATTATATAAATAATAAGTACAAAAAAGGAGATAAAATAATATCTTATATAATTAATTTAGATAAAGAAAAAGAAAGAGTTTCATTAGGACTAAAACAATTAGAAGATCCTTTTGATAAGTTTATTTTAAATAATAAAAAAGGTAATATATTAAATGGAAAGGTAATAAGTATAAAAGATAATATAGTATTAGTAAAATTAAATAATAATATAAATGGAAGTTTAAAACTTGAAAATAATAAATTAAAAGAAAATGATATTATAAACGTAAAAATAATTAATTTTGATAAAAAAAATAGAAATGTAGATTTATGCATTTATAATAAAAATTCTAATTTTTCTAATGTAATGACAGAAGCATTTAAATTAGCTAAAAAAAAATAATTATTAATGAGTTATAAAATTAATGAACTAAATAATAAATTTAATAAATTAATAGAAGATATAGATATTATATTAAAAAAAATAGATATTAAAAAATTAGAATATTTATATAAAGAAGTAATTGATAAATTAAAAAATAAAAATAATATTAGTTTTTTTGAACTAAATGAAGAAAAAAAAATATTAAAAAAAAAAATTTCATTTTATAAAAACTATATAAATTATATAAATAATATAAATAATTTATTTGATATATATAAAAAAGATAATAAAAATAATTATTTATTAATAATAGAAAAAAATATAAAAAATATTATTATAGAATTTAATGAAATTGAAATATATTTTTTATTTAAAAATAATGATAATTTACCATGTCTGATGAATATTAAATCAGGATCAGGAGGGGATGAATCACAAGAATGGTCTAATATATTATTTAAAATGTATATAAAATTTTTTGAAAATAAAAATTTAAAATATAAAATAATAAATGAATCTTTAGGGAACATAAATAATAGTATAAAATTAAAATCTATAGAAATATATGGATATTATCCATATGGATGGTTAAAAACAGAAAATGGAATACATAGATTAATAAAAAAAAATTTACTTAATTCTAATAAAAGACATACTTCATTTAGCTCTATATTTGTATATCCTAAAATAAATATTAATAAAAATTTATATATTGATATAAAAGATGTTAAAGTTGATTTTTATAAATCATCTGGTTCAGGTGGTCAGCATGTTAATAAAACAGAATCTGCAGTTAGATTAACACATATTCCTACAGGAATAGTAGTTCAATGTCAAAATTATAGATCTCAACATATAAATAAAGAACATGCTTTAAATCAATTAAAAAAAAAAGTAAAATCATTTAATGATAATCAAATAAATATAAAAAATAAAAATATTGAAAAATCAAAATTTGATATAAGTTGGAGTAATCAAATAAGATCATATTATTTAGATAATTCTTTAATAAAGGATATAAGAACTGGTATTAAAACAAATAATATAAATTCTATATTAAATGGTAAATTAGATATATTTATAATTCCAAATTTAAAATTATTATATAGATAATTATTTTAAAATATGAAAAATGAATTATTAATAAGAAAAAATAAATTATTAAATAGTAAAAATAAAAATTTATTTCCTAATAATTTTAAATCTAAAGATTTAAAATTATTAATTAGTAAATATAAAGATAAAAGTAAAGAAATATTAAAAATAATTAATTTAACAGTTAATGTTTCTGGAAGAATAATATATAGAAGAAAAATAGGAAAGTTAACTTTTATAAAAATACAAGATATAAATGAATCTATACAAATATATATTTCTGTTTCTGAAATAAATCATAAAGAATATGTATATCAAGACAAATTATTAGATATAGGAGATATAATATGGATAAAAGGAATATTATTTAGAACCAAAACTGATGAATTATCTATAAAAGCTAAAAAAATAATATTATTAGTAAAATGTTTAAAATCTCTTCCAGATAAATTTCATGGATTAAAAAAAAATGAGATTTTATATAAAAAAAGATATTTAGATTTAATTTCAAATAAAGAATCTAGATATATTTTTTTAAAAAGATTTGAAATAATAAATGAAATAAGAATTTTTTTAATTAAAAAAAAATTTATAGAAGTTGAAACTCCTATATTACAATCAATACCAGGAGGTGCTGATGCAAGACCATTTTGTACAAAAATAAATTTTAGTAAAAAAAAATTATATTTAAGAATATCACCTGAATTATATTTAAAAAAATTAATTATAGGTGGATTTAATAAAATATTTGAAATAAGTAAAAATTTTAGAAATGAAGGTATATCTAAAAATCATAATCCTGAATTTACTATGATTGAATTATATATGTCATATTCTAAATATGATCATTTAATTAAATTAATACAAGATTTATTTAAATATTTATGTAAAAAAATTTTTAACAAGTATACAATAAAATATAAAAATAATATAATAGATTTTAGTAAATCATTCAATAAATTAGATTTAATAGAATCTATATGTATATTTACTAATATAAGTAAAAAAAATATTAATAATATTAATACTTGTATTGAATTTGCAAAATCAATTGGGTTAAATATTTGTAATGATATAAATAACATTTCATTAGGAAAAATTCAATTAGAAATATTTAAAAAATGCGTTGAAAATAAATTAATAAATCCTACATTTATTTTAAATTATCCAATAGAAGTATCTCCTTTATCAAGAAGAAAAAATTCAAATAAAAAAATAGCAGATAGATTTGAACTATTTATATGTGGTGTAGAAATAGGTAATGGTTTTTCAGAATTAAATGATTCCGAAGATCAATTAAACAGGTTTAAAGATCAATTAAAATATAAAAAAAATAAAAAATACGATTTTAATTATATAGAAGCATTAGAATACGGATTACCTCCAACAGCAGGATTAGGATTAGGTATAGATAGAATAATAATGTTATTAACTAATTCAGATGATATAAAAGATGTGATATTGTTTCCAACAATACATTATAAATAATTTTATATATCTATATTATCAGCAAATACATAATATTTTTCTATAAAATTTTTTCTTGGTTCAACTAAATCTCCCATTAATATAGAAAATAATTCATTTACTGTTTTATTATCTTTTATAATAACTTTTAACATATGTCTATTATCTGGATTCATAGTTGTATTCCATAATTGTTTAGGATTCATTTCCCCTAACCCTTTATATCTTTGTATATATATTTCTTCATATGATTTTTCAATTATCCAATTTAATAAATAATTTATTGTTTTAAAATAAATCTTATCATTTAAATTTTTAACTATTATTTCTCCTTTTATAATTTTATTATAAATTTTTTTATTAAATAAAGTAAATAAATTATACTCATTACTATTTAAAAATATATGATTTATTATATATTTATTTGAAATATTATTAATATTTTCTACTATAATTATTTCATAATTATTTAATGTTAAATTTTTTTTTATATAATAATTATAATATTTACTGTTACTTTTTAAATTTATAAATTTAATAAATTTATCTGACCATTCATTTAATTTTTCATATTCGTCTAATGATTTTATATCTAATATATATTCAAAATATAGTAAACATTCTAAAATAAAATTAGAAAATTTATATAATAATTTTTTTATTATATTTATTATTTTATAAAAATCTAATAATATATTTTCTACATATTCTTTATCTAATATTTCATTATTTATATTTATAAATAATAAATTTTTAATTGATAACTTTATTTGATAATAAACTAATTCATCATTATTAATTAAATATTTTTCAAATTTATTTTTTTTTATTTTATATAATGGAGGTTGAGCAATATATATATGACCTTTATTTATTAAGTCAGGCATATATCTGTAAAAAAATGTTAATAGTAATGTTCTTATATGAGCGCCATCAATATCAGCATCAGTCATTATTATAATTTTATGATATTTTAATTTTTCTATATTAAATTCATTTTTATTTATACCACATCCTAAAGCAGTTATTAATGATAATATTTCTTTAGAAGAAATTAATTTATCAAAACTAGCCTTTTCTACATTTAATATTTTCCCTTTTAAAGGAAGGATTGCTTGATTTTTTCTATTTCTTCCTTGTTTAGCAGACCCTCCAGCCGAATCTCCTTCTACTAAATATAATTCAGATAAAATAGGATTTTTTTCCTGACAATTTGATAATTTTCCTACTAAATTAAATAATTCATTATTATTTTGTATATTTTTTCTTATTATATCTTTAGTTCTTTTTGTAGATTCTCTTATTCTTGCTGATTGTATTATTTTATTTAATATATGTTTTGCATCATCTATATTTTCTAATAAAAATTCCATTAAATTTTCTGATATAATAGATTCTATTATAGATCTTATTTCTGATGATATTAATTTATCTTTAGTTTGAGATGAAAATTTTGGATTAGAAAATTTTAATGATATTATTCCTAATATACCTTCTCTAGTATCTTCTCCTATAATACTTATATTTTTTACTTTATTTATTAATTCTTTATTTATATAAGAATTTATTGTTTTTGTTATTGATGATTTTAATCCTGATAAATGAGTACCACCATCTTTTTGTTTTATATTATTAGTAAAACAATATATAGTTTCATTTGTACCATTTATCCATTGTAATGCAACTTCAATACTTATATCATTTTTATTTGATTTAAAATAAAATATCTTTTGATTTATTAATACTTTATTTTTTGATAATTCATTTATAAAAGATTTTATACCATCTTTATTATTAAAATTATATTTTAAATCTTTTTTTTCATAATATAAATTTATATTTAAATTAGGATTTAAAAAAGATAATTCATTTAATTTTTCAAAAATTATATTATATTGAAACTTATTATTATTTAAAAAAATATTATTATCAGGTAAAAATTTTATAAATGTTCCTATTTTATTAGTTTTTCCTATTATATTTAATTTATCTTCAGGATTTCCAAAAATATAATTTTGTTCATATATATTATTATTTCTATATACTTGCAATTTTAATTTTTTTGATAATGCATTAACTACAGAAATACCTACTCCATGTAATCCTCCAGAAATTTTATATGACAAATTATCAAATTTTCCACCAGAATGCAATGTGGTCATAATTAATTCTGCAGATGATATATTTTCATCTTTATATATATCAATAGGTATACCTCTACCATTATCTTCTACTGATATTGAATTATCATCATATAATATTACATTTATTTCTGTACAATATCCTGATAATACTTCATCAATTGAATTATCTATAACTTCAAAAAACATATGATGTAATCCAGTTCCGTCATAAGTATTTCCTATATACATACCTGGACGTTTTCTTACTGCTTCTAAACCTTTTAATATTTTAATACTTGATGAATCATAATTATTCATTTTAATTTTATAATTTTATTGGCATGATAATATTATTACTATTAATATCATTTATATCTTCTATTCTTATAGAAGATAAATTATCAGAAAAATGTATTTTTATTTTATCACTTTCTAATATATGTAAAACATCTAATATATATTTTGAATTAAAACCAAATTCATAATCACTTTTAATATTACTAGAATCATTTATATTTATAATTTCTTTTGCTTTCTCTTTATAAGAATTAGATAATTTTATAATTAAATTATTTTTATTTATTTTTAACTTTATACAACAAAATTTATTATCAGATATAGATAAAACTCTTAATATTGAATTTTTTAAATTTTCTTTATTTATTATTATAAAATTATTTTTATTTTCTAATATTATATTAATATAATTAGGAAAAGTATTATTCATAATTAATGATAAAAATTTAATATTATTAATTATAATACATATATTAGTTTCACATATATATATATTTATATTATCATATAAATTATCTAAATTATTTAATAATTTATATATTTCAATTACAACTTTTCTAGATAAAAGAATACTAATTTTTTTTTCAGGTCCGTTATTTATATTTACCTTGTAAGAAGATAATCTATGACCATCAGTAGCAACAGAAATTATTTTATTATTATAAATTTCAAAAAATATACTATTTAAATATCTTCTTATATCATTATTACCCATTGCAAATTGAGTTTTTTTTATTAATAAAATTAATGTATTTTTTGATATACATATTTCTAATTTTATTTTGCTTTCATTAAATATAGGAAAATTTATACTACTTAATGTTAAAATATTAAAATTAGATCTATTAAAATTTATTAATAAAAAATTATCTTCTTTATTTATATATATAAATGTTTTAGGTTTTGTAACTTTACATATATTTAATAATTTTTTAATAGAAACTAAAAACTTATCATTTTTATTACATTCTAATAAAGGAATATTAATACTTATTTCAATTTCTAAATTAGTACCAATTATTTTTAAATTTTTATCTTTTATTATTAATAATATATTTTTAATTATATCTAAATTTTGAGTATAATATATTATACTACTTATATATTTTAGTGATCTTATAAGAATATCTCTATCTACACATAGTTTCATTTTTTTTTACTAAAATTAATATAATATTTAATTTTATGATATTATTATT